>JANNVY010000101.1:0-3488 GCA_031408375.1 Pseudomonadota bacterium
CGCCCAGATTTCGGTCGAGATCGGCCGGGGCTCCGTGCCGTCCACGGCCCAGCCCAGCTACCTGGAACTTGAAGAGGCCCAGGCGGCCACGCCCATGGAAGCCGCCGCCTGATTTCGGTCATCCTGCGTAACAGGCGCGGATCAGGTCTCGATCACGAACGCCATGCCTTGCGCTGCAAGCGGCAGCCCCGACTCTGTAGGAGCTTCAGGGCGGTTATCGGGCGATCAAATCGTGATCACGAAACCGTGAGAATTGCCACGATCCGGGCGTGATTCCAGCGCCTCCTTCGACCTGAAGCCACGGCATTGGGCCGCGCGGCTTCGCTACGCTTGTCGAAGGACTGAACCCATGATCCGCAAGATCCTCGTCGCCGCCGTCGCCGTCTCCGCCCTGGTCGTCGTCGCCTGCAAGCCCGCCGCCCAGGCCCCCGCCGAACCCGCGCCGGTCGAAACCCCTGCCGAACCGACTCAGCCGGTCACCGGGCAGCCCGCCGACCAGACCGGCGCCCAAACCGGCGAAGACGCCGCCGATACGTCGGCGACCGCCGAAGACGCAACCGCTTCGACCGACACTGGCGCCGTCGAGAAGAAGTAGGCCAATAGCCCTACGGCCATACGAAGTCGGGCCGCTCTCCGGAGCGGCCCGATGCCTGTTTTTACAAGGCTTTGCGCAAGCCCCGCCGCCCGATCACGGCAGCTCCGCCATAGGCCGCAAGCAACAGCCGATATCGCGCCGGGCCGCGCGGCAAGCTTGGCCGAATTCAAGAATTGATCACGAACCCGTGAAATCGCTCTTGCGGTTTGGCTCCGAAGCGGGTTTTCTCTGTCGCGAAGCTTGGAGAGTAATTAGCCGGGCTTCGTTACATTCTCCAAGGGACCCAAAACCATGATCCGCAAGATCCTCGTCGCCTCGGTGGCCGTTGCCGCCCTCTCGATCGCCGCCTGCCAGAAGAAGGAAGAGGCTCCGGCTGCTGACGCCGCTCCGGCCGACGCCGCTGCTGACGCCGCGATGCCTGCCGCTGACGCCGCCGCTCCGGCTGCCGACGCTGCTGCTCCGGCCGCCGACGCTGCTGCTCCGGCCGCCGACGCCGCCGCCGCCGCCGAAGCTCCCGCCAAGGAGTAGTTCTTTTCCCCATTGGGGATTTGAAGGATCGGGCCGCCCTCCGGGGCGGCCCGATTTTCGTTTGGGCTGTCTGCAGGCGCCCAAGACCCTGCCGGGACCGCCGTCACACGACGCTCAAATCGTGATCACGAACCCGTGAGTTCGCCCTTGCCGCCGCGGGCAAAAGCGGGCTATCTCCCCCGCGAAGCCGCGAGATTCTATCGCGGGGCTTCGACAAACATTTTCTCGAAGGGACCCTGAGAAATGATCCGCAAGATCCTCGTCGCCTCCATCGCCATCGCCGCCCTGTCGGTCGCCGCCTGCCAGAAGAAGGAAGACGCCGCCGCCACCGAGGGCGCCGCTGCTGACGCCGCCGCCGCCGCCGACACCGCTGCCGACGCTTCGGCCACGGCCACGGAAGCCGCTGGTGACGCCGCCGCCGCCGCCGGCGACGCCGCCGCCGCCGCTGCTCCGGCCGCTGACGCCGCCGCTGCTCCGGCCGCCCCGGCCGCCGAGACGCCCGCTCAGTAATAATCCTGCGGCCCTGACGGGCTTCATGATGGAAGGGCCGCTCTCCGGAGCGGCCCTTTTTCTTTGCGCGGTTCGCGGCACGCCATATTTCGTCGACAGTGTACTAAATCCGGCGGTCCGCCGGCCGTCTCACAGAGCGTGGAGTGGAATTGGTACACCCTCACCGAACTAGCCAGTCGACTGCCCCGCGCGTGGCGATCATCGGCGCGGGGATTGCTGGCGCTTCGGTCGCACGGGCGCTGCGGGCGGCGGGCGCTTCCCCCGTGGTGCTCGACGCTGAAGGGCTGGGATCAGGCGCCTCGGGCAATCCCGCTGCCCTGGTCACCCCCCGTTTCGACGCCGGCGGCGGTCCCGTGGCGGCCTTCTTCGCCCAGGCTTTCGAGCACGCGGTCCGGCGCTATGACGCCCTGCCCGCCGCCGTGATCGAGCAGGGCGCCTTGCAGCTTGAGGCCGGCGAACGCGACCCGGGCCGATTCGACCGCATCGCCGCCCAGCCCTTCTGGCCCGACGGCGCCCTGCCGCGCCTGGATCCCGCCGAAGCCTCCGCCCGCCTGGGCGAACCTTCCGGTCGGGGCGGCCTGTTCATCCGTGACGCCCGGGTGATCGAGCCGGCCGTGGTGCTGGGCGCGTGGCTCGAGGGCGTGGATGTCAGTCGCGCGGCTGTCGCCCAGGCCGAGCGCGTCGCCGACGGCTGGCGCCTGCTCGACGCCAATGGCGGGCTGATCGCGGAGGCCGACCACATCATCATCGCCGCCGGCTGGGGCCTCGCGGCCCTGGCCCCTGATCTGCGCCTGACGCCGGCGCGAGGCCAGGCCAGCATCGCCAACGGCGCCCAGGCCTCCGCGGCAGCCTGGGGCGGCTATGTCATTCCCACCCGCGGGGGGATCCTGTTCGGCGCCACCTTCGACCGGGGCGAGACCGCCTGCGACGCCCGGCCCGGAGACGACCTCCGCAACCTCGCGACCCTGGCCCAGTCAAGGCCCGGCCTCGCCGGCAGCCTCGCTGACGCCGCCCTCGGCCACCGCGCCCGCGTACGCGCCACCACCCCCGACCACTTGCCTTGCTGCGGGGAACTTCAGCCTGGCCTGTGGGTGCTGGGCGGCTTGGGGTCGCGCGGCTTCACCACCGCGCCGCTGCTGGGCGAACATCTGGCGGCCCGCCTGCTGGGAACGCCTTCGCCCCTGCCGGCCGACCTGGCGGCCCTTTTGGAACCGACGCGGGCCTCGGCCACTATCGCTTGAGGCGGCCTCGTCCTATCTTTGCGTTGCAGGGTCCGCCCCAATGAGGATACCCCCAATGAGCGGCCTATCTACCCGTATCTCCCTGATCGCAGCCGCCATCGGCGCGACGGTCGCACTTTCCGTCCAGCCCCAGGGCGCGGTGGCGGAGTCGCCCCCGCGAGACTGTTTCAACTCGGACGCCGTGTCCGGCTTCTCCGCGCCCGACGACGAGGCGATCTACGTCACTGTAGGCGCCAACAGAGTCTATGAACTCAAGGTGCTGGGCAGTTGCCCGAACCTGGACTGGACCCACTCCATCGGCCTGAAGTCGCGCGGCTCCAGCTTCGTCTGCACCGGCATGGACGTTGATCTGATCGTGCCGCAGGACGGCATGGGCCCGCCGCTTCGCTGCGCGGTTCGCACCGTGCGCCGCCTGACGCCGGACGAGGCCAAGGCCCTGCGGTCGGCACGGAACTAGGGATTGGGGGGCTTTCGCCCCCTACTTCCCCTTCAGCCGGCTGGCGTGCATGGCGTAGCCGAAATACACCACCAGCCCGACCAGGGTCCACGCCATGAAGAACTGCTGGGTGCGCCACTGCAGGCCCCAGAACAGGTAGGCGCAGCCGACGATCGTC
>JANNVY010000102.1:0-1762 GCA_031408375.1 Pseudomonadota bacterium
CCGGCGCCTGCGCCGCCTCGTGGGCCCAGATCAGCGGATAGGGACCGTAGGCCGCAAACGCCCCCGCCTCGATCGCGGCCACCACGTCCGAGCGCATCGAATTGCCCACCATCGCCGCCTCCGCAGCCCCGGTGCCGTGCCGGGCGAACACGGTGCGGTAGGTCGAGGCGTCCTTCTCGCTGACGATCTCGACGGCGGCGAACAGCTCGCCCAGCCCCGAGGCCGCCAGCTTGCGCTCCTGGTGGAACAGGTCGCCCTTGGTGATCAGCACCATGCGGTAGCGCTCCGACACCGCCGCCAGCGCCTCGTCGACGCCCGGGAGGGTCTCGACCGGATGGGCCAGCATCTCGCGCCCGGCCGCCAGGATCTCGCGCACCACGTGGGCCGGCGCCTCGCCGTCGCACAACTCCATCGCCGTCTCGATCAGCGAAAGGGTGAAGCCCTTCACGCCATAGCCGTAGAGCGACAGGTTGCGCTTCTCGGTCTCAGCCAACCGCGTCTCGATGTCGGCCGGATCGGCCCGGTCGCCCAGCAGTTCGGCGAACCGGTCGTGGGTCAGGCGGAAGATCGTCTCGTTGTGCCACAGGGTGTCGTCGGCATCGAAGCCGACGGTCGTGACGACGCCAGTCCTTGGCATTACGCGAAAGCCCCGGCGCAACCGTCGTGCGCCTTCAGCACCCGCTCGGTCGAGGCCGGGAACCGCTCCAGCGCCGCCGCGGGGCGAATCGGCCTGAGCGTGAAGTTCCCACCGCAGTTGGGGCATCGCCCATCGAAATGACCCTCGGCGCACTCCGGGCAGAAGGTGCATTCGAAGGTGCAGATCATCGCCGGCGCCGCGGGCGGCAGATCGCGGTCACAGCACTCACAGTTGGGACGCAGGTCCATCATCGCGTTTCTCCGAAGTCAGCCCCCGCGGAAGACGGCGCCATACGGACCAGGCGGGAGTCAGCCACGGCCGCCTGACGGTGCTTCACCGCCTCGCGGTACTCCGCATCGTGAATCATCGTCGCGAAGGCCTCAGGCGACGGATACTCGGCGACGAAGGCGATGTCCCAGCGTTCGCTCTCCGGGCCGATCAGCGTGAACTCCGGGCGGGCCAGCCACAGCTGGCGGCCTCCGACCCGCTTGAGCACGGGTCCGGCGGTCTTGCCGTACAGCCGGTAGGCGTCCGCTCCGCTCAGGCCATCGCCGGCGCTGGGGTGATCGTCTGGATAGACTGCCTTGTCCCGGAACCGGACCAGATTGAGCATCTGGATCGGGCCCTGCCTCGGCAGGCCCCGGAACGCGGCGAACGCCTCGCGGGTGGGATCGATGAAGTCTGTCATGGGCCACTGAATACGACCTCACCATCGCCCGATACAATCGCCGCGTCCGACCGGAACGCAGCAATGCCGCGGCTGTGACCCCGGGCGCCGTTGACCCGACTCCCTCCAAGCCCTAACTACGCCGCCGTTTGCCCGCCGGGTGTAGTTCGCTCCGGCTTTGCATTTACCCGAGGAGGCGCCCCATGACCGCGACGCTCATGCCTGGCGCCACTGGCGTTCTCGTTCTCGCCGACGGCACGGTGCTGCAGGGCATCGGTTGCGGCGCCACGGGTTCGGCGCTCGGCGAGGTCTGTTTCAACACCGCCATGACGGGCTACCAGGAGATCCTCACCGACCCGTCCTACATGGGCCAGATCATCGCCTTCACCTTCCCCCACGTCGGCAACGTCGGGGTGAACCTCGAAGACGTCGAGCAGATGGGCCAGGGCGCGGACACG
>JANNVY010000103.1:0-5202 GCA_031408375.1 Pseudomonadota bacterium
CCCGCCCATGATGAACTGGGTTTGGGTGGCGCTTGGCGGCGCGGCGGGCGGCGTGGCCCGGTATGGACTGGGCGTCCAGGCGGGCCGCTGGCGCGGTCACGACTGGCTATCCCGGCGGAGTTCGCCGGCGTGTGCCCCGCGCGGAGGGGCCTTCGCATGACTCGTGAGGTGAAGACCCTGTTCGTGGCCTCGGGCGAGGAAGGGGTGCGGCTGGACCGCTGGTTCAAACGCCGCTGGCCGCACCTGAACCATGTCCAGCTCCAGAAGCTGTTCCGCTCGGGCCAGGTCCGCGTCGACGGCGCCCGGGCCAAGGGCGACACCCGTCTGGCCGCCGGGTCGCAGGTGCGCGTGCCGCCCCTGCCGGATGCCTCGGAAAAGCGCGAGGGGCCGCCGCCGATTTCCCAGCGCGACATGGCCTATGCCCGCAGCCTGGTCATCTACGAGGATGAGGACGTCATCGCCATCAACAAGCCCGCCGGCCTGGCGGTGCAAGGCGGCACCAAGACCCTCAAACACGTGGATCGCCTTCTCTCCGCATGGGGCGAGGGGATGGAGCGGCCGCGGCTGGTGCATCGGCTGGACCGCGACACCTCCGGCGTCCTGCTGCTGGGGCGCGGCCCTGCGGCGGCGGCCAAGCTGTCGGGCGCCTTCGCGCGTCGCCGGGCCAAGAAGACATACTGGGCCATAGTCGTCGGCAATCCCAAGCCCGACCAGGGCATCATCGACCTGCACCTGGTGAAGAAGGGTGTCGGCGACCGCGAGATGGTCGTCCCCGCCGATCCCAAGGAGTTCGGCGCCGACCCGGCCGAGACAGAGTACGTCACTGTGTCGCGCGCGGCCCACCGCGCCGCCTGGATGGCGCTGCGGCCCCACACCGGCCGGACCCACCAGCTCCGCGCCCACATGAGAGCCATCGGCCACTCCATCGTCGGCGACCCGAAATATAACGACGAGGCTTCGGTATCGATTTCCGAGGGTTTGGGGCTGCAGCTGCACGCGCGCCGGGTCGAGCTGGAGCACCCGTCGGGCGGGACCCTGATCGTCGAGGCGCCGATTTCGAAGGAGCTAAAGGCCGGCTTCGAGCGGTTCGGGTTCGACGAGCACGAGGCGGATCCCGAGCCATTCCGGACGGGAAAGAAACGCCGGTGAACACGCCCGCCCAGACCGCCGAGGCCGCCCGCGCCCTGCTCAATGCCGGGCGTGCCGCCGAGGCGCTGGCCATGACCACGCCGGTGGTGGCGTCGCCTGCAGCCGACGCCCTGGTGCTGGACGCACACGCCGCGATCCTGAAGGCGCTTGAGCGGCACATCGAGGCGCGGCCCTTCCAGAAGCGGGCGACGCTGAAGGACCCGCAGAACCGGATCATCTGGCACAACTATGCCGCCCTGCTGAACGACCTGGGCGACCACGGCGAGGCCCGCAAGGCAGTCGATCAGGCCATGCGGCTGGGGCTGGATGTGCCCGAGACCTGGCTGGTCAGCGGCCGCAACTACGTCGGGCTTGAACAGTTCGACCGCGCCGAGGCCAGCTATCGCGAGGCCCTGAAGCGCCGACCCGACTACTACGAGGCGCACCGCGACCTTGCCCAGCTGATCTGGATGCGCACCGGCGACGCCGACCAGACGATCGCGCCGCTGGACCAGGCCGGCCAGTCCCTGGCGCTGGCGACCGTACGCGCCATGGTGTTGGAGAAGATCGGTCGCGCCGCCGACGGCTATGAGCTGCTCAAGCGCGCCGCCGTGGCCGCGCCCGCAGATCTGCGCCTGCAGCAGGCGCTGGCCAACGCTGCGTCAGAGGCCGGAGACTTCGCCGTCGCCCTGCCTGCGGTGGACCGGCTGGTCGCCGCCGCCGGAGCGCACCCTGCCATCGTCGAGACCGCATGCATGGCGTGGCTGGGCGCGGGCCGGGCGGCGGACGCGCTGGCCATCGCCAAGGCTCGGCTTGAGGCCGAGCCGCTGGACCAGATCGCGCTCGCAATGGCCGCGACCGCCGCGCGGATCACCGGCGATCCGCTTTATGAACGCCTCTATGACTATGAGGCCTTCGTTCGGCCCAAGACGATCGAGACGCCCAAGGGCTGGAAGACCACCGAGGCCTTCCTGGCCGACCTGACCCAGACTCTTATCCGGCTTCACAAGCTGAAGGCGCACCCCTTCGAGAACTCCCTCCGCGGCGGCAGCCAGACCTCGCGGGACTTGCGATCCTATCCCGACCCCACCATCGCCGCCTTCTTCGCGGCCATCGACGTGCCGATCCGCGCCTACATGGCTCGCGTGGGTCAGGGAGACGATCCGCTCCGGGTGCGCAACACCGGCGAATACGCGATCCGCGGCGCCTGGTCGGTGCGGCTGCGGCCGGGCGGCCACCACGTCGACCACATCCATCCGCAGGGTTGGCTGTCCTCGGCCTTCTATGTCGAGACGCCGGGCGAGGCCCTGGACCGCGACAGCCGCGAGGGCTGGATCAAATTCGGCCAGCCGCGCTTCCGTACCCAGCCGCCGCTCGAACCAGCTCACTTCGTGCGGCCGGTCCCCGGGACCCTGTGTCTGTTCCCCTCCTACATGTGGCACGGCACCGTGCCGTTCACGACCGACGAGAGCCGCATGACCATCGCCTTCGACGTGGTGCCGGCTTGACGCTGCTGGCGGTGTTCGACGGTGACGGGACCCTGGTCGACAGCCGCGACGTGATCTTCCGTGTCGCCCGCGAGGCCTCGGCCGCCGCCGGCTTGCCGGATCCCAGCTATGACCGCGTACGGCGCATGGTGGGCCTGTCGCTGCCCCAGGCGCTCCATACCCTGGCGCCCGAGCTGACCGATGCAGAGCTGGCTGACTTCGTGCGCCTCTATCAGAACGCCTTCATCGCCATCCACGACCAGCCCGGATACGCCGAGCCGTTGTATGACGGCGCTGAGGACACGTTGCGTCGCCTCAAGCGCGAGGGCTGGACGCTCGCCATCGCCACCGGCAAGTCGCGCCGGGGCGTCGAGCGCTGGATGAAGCGCGAGGGCTGGGCGGACCTGTTCGCCTCCACCCACTGCGCCGACGATGGCCCCGGCAAGCCCGACCCGGCCATGCTACTGGCCGCCATCGCCGCCGCCGGGACCACGCCTGAGCGGACCGTCATGATTGGAGACGCCGAGCACGACATGCGCATGGCGGTATCCGCGAAGGCCCGGCCGCAGGGCGTCGCCTGGGGCTTCCAGACGGCTGAGGAGATCCTCGATGCCGGGGCGGTGCATGTGGCCCGGGATTTCGCCGAACTGGACGCCGAGCTGGACCGGTTCGCCGCCTCCGCGTGACGGCCCTCGCGGTCGTGGGGCGCAGCGCATAAGCTCGCGCGTCGTCAGGAGCGTCCCATGAAGATCACCTCCATCATCATGCTTGTCGTCGGCGCGTTGCTGACCCTGGCCGCCGTGGCCGCAGGCGCGATGGCGCTTCTCGGCCCGACGGGCTTTTCCGGTTCGACCATGGCGATGGTTCTGCCGCTCGTCATCGCCGGATCGACGCTTCTGGCGGTGGGCTTCTACATGAGCAAGCTGGACATGGGCGATGTGCTCAAGGGTGGAGTCGCGGGCACGGCCCAGATCCAGTAGGTCCAGGACACGGGCGTCACCATCAACGACGTCAACATGGTGGTGAAGCTGGACCTGATCGTCACCATCCCCGGCGCGCCCGCCTACACCGCCCAGACCCGCGCCATGCTGGGGCGGATGAACTGGGGCGCCCTGCGGCCCGGGATGACGGTGAACGTCAAGGTCGACCCGAAGAACCCGTCGCGCATCGCCATCGAAAGCGTCGACGCCATGGAGGCTACACCCTTCGCGGCGGGCGAGGCGCCTTCAGGGCAAGCCATCGCCCAGGCCATCCAGGCGGCAGTCGCCGCCGCCGGACCTGCCGCCTTCGTCCAGGCCACGGGCATCCCCCAGCTGAAGGCCGCCGACGTCATCCGCGACGGCGCCAAGGGCGAAGGCGTCATCGTCAGTGTCGCGCCCAGCGGCATGAACGCGGGCCAGGTGTCCGGCGGCCTTGTGCCCGATCAGGCGGACGACCCGCTGGTGATCCTGGTGTTCACCTACACCGACGACGGTCGCGAGGTGAGCTCGCAGGGGCTCGTGCGCGTGCCCGACGGCAAGGCGGGCTTCCTCGCCACGGGCGCCAAGGTGCCGGTGGCCTATCTTCCGGGCCGCAACATCGCGACGATCGACTGGCCTGCGCTGACCTAGGTGCTATGACCGCGCCTTCGCCAGCCTGAGAGCCTCATGTCCTTCAATCGCGCCAAACCCGAGAACGCCGAACGCCTGCGCCGCTTCTGGAAGGAAGCCGCGGTGGGGCCGCAGGGGCAGGGCGGTTGGCCGGTGCTGCTGGACGGACGCCAGGCCAGGACGCCGGGCGGCAAGCCGCTGGTGCTGCCGTCGCAAGCCCTGGCGCAGCAGGCGGCCGAGGAATGGGCGGCCCAGGGCGAGCACCTGGAGCTGGCGTCCATGCCGGCCACCCGCGTTGCCCACACCGCCATCGAGCACGTCCACGGCAAGCGCGACGCCATCGCCGGCGAGCTGGCGCGCTACGTCGGCTCCGACCTGCTCTGTTACCACGCCGACCAGCCGGCTGAGCTGGCGCGCGAACACGCCGAGCGGTGGGGGCCGTTGCTGGCCTGGGCCGACGATACGCTGGAACTGAAGCTGACCCCCACGGCCGGGATCGTCCACATCCCCCAGTCGCCGGAGACGATCGCGCGGGCCAGGGCGCTGGCGCTGGAGCTCGACGACTTCGCACTGACCGCGCTTTCCGCCGCCACTCCCCTGTTCGGATCCGCCATCCTCGCCTTCGCCCTGCAGCGCGGGCGGCTGGGCGGGGAGGAGGCCTTCGCCCTGTCGCGCATCGACGAGGCCTTCCAGGAGCGCCAGTGGGGGGTGGATGAGGAAGCCGCCATCCGCACCGCAAAGCTCAGGGTCGAGGCCCTGGCGCTGGAGCGTTGGTTTCGCAGTTTGTAGCCGTTACGTTATTGAAACTATTGCGATAGTAGCGATTTCTCCGCTGACAACCCCTCATTCAGGGTGCGAATTGGCGATTCAAACTCGCTGAAACGCGCGCAATCAGAGCGAATGGGCGACCGCGTGGCGTGGTTGGTAGAGCCCGATCTTGCGGCCGCCGGGGGCTTCCAGCGTCGTCAACTCGCCCCAGCCGACGCTCTGGACCGGAC
>JANNVY010000104.1:0-2677 GCA_031408375.1 Pseudomonadota bacterium
AAGATGCAGGGTCGGGCCTGGTCGGCGGGGAAGGGCCGCATGGACTCGATGCCGGTCTCGTCGATGACCACGACCTCGCCGTGCTCGATGTCGCGCACGAAGGTCGCGCCGATCATGTCCAGCGCGCAGGTCTCCGACGCCAGCACGTAGCGGCCGTGGCGCTGGCCCAGGACAAGGGGGCGAATGCCCAGCGGGTCGCGCGCGCCGATCAGCTTCTTGTTGGTCAGGGCCACCAGCGCATAGCCGCCCTCGATGACGCTGAGCGCGTCGATGAAGCGATCCATGATCCGGGCTTTGCGCGAGCGCGCGATCAGGTGGAGGATCACCTCGGAGTCCGAGGTCGACTGAAAAATGGCGCCCTGGGACACCAGCTCGTTTCGCAGCAACAGGAAGTTGGTCAGGTTGCCGTTGTGGGCTAGGGCGATGCCGCCGGAGTCCAGGTCGGCGAACATGGGCTGGACGTTGCGCAGGAAGCTGCCGCCGGCGGTGGAGTAGCGGGTGTGGCCGATTGCCCCGCGACCGGGCAGGCGCTCGACCAGGTCGGAGGAGGTGAAGGCGTCGCCCACCAGGCCCAGGTGGCGCTCGGTGTGGAACTTGGCGCCGTCGAAGGCGGCGATGCCGCAGGCTTCCTGACCGCGATGCTGCAGGGCGTGCAGGCCCAGCGCCGTGACCGCCGCCGCGTCGTCCACGCCGTAGACGCCGAACACACCGCATTCCAGCCGCGGGATGTCGTCCTCGGGGTCGCGTTCGGGGACCCGGTGGACGAACTCTCGGTGGGCGCTCATCGAATATTCTCCAGGGGTCTTCAGGGCTTACCGGCGGGCCGGGCTGGTATCGTCCGATTGCGGCTGGTCAGAGGCGCCGCGTCTTACACTGTCTTCCACCACCGGCGCCACGCTGTCGGCCACCTTGGCCCAGGTCGGCAGCACCAGTTGCAGCACCCGCGCCGAACTGGCGGCGGCCGGATAAAGCATGGCGTCGCGATACCAGCCCGGAATCCGGCCTGCCGGCGTGGCGGCATAGAGCATCAGGTGGATAACGCCCAGGACGACCAAAGCGCGCAGCACCCCGAATCCGAGCCCCGCGAAACGGTCCGCCCCACCCAGGTGATCGCTCTCCTGCATCGTGCGTGACAACCAGCCGGCCAGAAGGCGCAGCAGCAGACCCACAAAGACGAACACCACCAGCACTGCCGCCACCGTGCCGGCCCAGTCAGGATCCAGCAGCGAACGGCCGATCTTGCCGGTGAAGGGCAGAGCCAGAAGCGAAATCAGGCCCGCCAGAAGGAAGGAGAACAGGCTGACGATTTCCTTGGCGCCGCCACGGAAAAAGCCCGCCAACGCCGAGATGGCGATGATGGTCAGGGCCAGGCCGTCGAAGAAGGTCATGCGCGCACCTCTGGAGCTGCCGGCCAGGTCTCGTCGCCGATCCGTCGAACCGCGTCGGCCAGTCGGCTGGCGCCCGCCACGGCCAGGGGAGGAGATCCCTCGCCCGCCGCCATGGGCGCGAGCGCCTGGTCGAAGCCCAGCTTGGCTGCCTCTCTCATCCGCGCCTCCATGCGGCCCACCGACCGAACTTCGCCCGACAGGCTGATCTCACCGAAGACGACACAGCCCTGGGGCAGGGGCGTCTCCAGCGCCGAGGACGCCAGCGCCGCCGCTGCCGCCAGATCCGCTGCCGGCTCGACGATGCGCAAGCCGCCGGCGACGTTCAGGTAGACATCGCGATCGCCGAATCCAAGTCCGCACCGGGACTCAAGCACGGCCAGCACCATCGCCAGCCGCCCGGTATCCCATCCTACCACGGCGCGGCGGGGGGTGCCGTATGCCGAGGGCGCCACAAGGGCCTGAAATTCGACCAGCACGGGGCGCGAGCCCTCGATGCCGGCGAAGACCGCGGCCCCCGCCGCCCGCTCGCCGCCTTCGCCCAGGAACAGGGCCGAGGGGTTGCGCACTTCGCGCAAGCCCGAGTCCCCCATCTCGAACACCCCGATCTCGTCGGTGGCGCCGAAGCGGTTCTTGGCCGCGCGCAGGATGCGGAAGGGATAGCCGCGCTCGCCCTCGAAGCTGAGGACGGCGTCGACCATGTGCTCGACGACACGGGGGCCGGCGATCTGGCCGTCCTTGGTGACGTGGCCGACAAGGATCACGGCCGTGCCGCGCTTCTTGGCCAGGCGCACCAGCTCGCCGGCGCAGGCGCGCACCTGGGCCACCGAGCCGGGCCCGGCCTCCAGCGCGTCGCTCCAGAGGGTCTGGATGGAATCGACCACCACCAGGTCGAACGGCTCGGCCTTCAGCGCCTCGAGGATATCCCGCAGCGCCGTTTCGGCGGCCAGTTTCACCGGCGCCTGGGCCACGCCCATGCGTCCCGCGCGGCTGCGGATCTGCTCGACCGCCTCCTCGCCAGAGATGTAGGCCACGCGCGCGCCGCCGATGGCGGCGTTGGCGCAGACCTGCAGCAGCAGGGTCGACTTTCCCACCCCCGGGTCGCCGGCCAGCAGAATCGCCGAGCCCGGCACCACCCCGCCGCCGCAGACGCGATCGAACTCGCCTACGCCCGTGGCGATGCGCGGCGGCTCGGGGGTCTCGGCCTGCAGGGTTTCGAACGCGACGCCGCTCCGGCGCGCGCCCTTGGCGGGCTTCAGCGCGCCGGGAGGCCGCGAGGCCTGGACCTCCTC
>JANNVY010000105.1:0-4914 GCA_031408375.1 Pseudomonadota bacterium
CCCGGGCGGCGAAGCTGTCCAGATCGATGACGTGGCCCTCGGCCGAAACCCGCTGGCCCAGGCGCAGGGAGCGGTGCACGTCCGAGCCCATCTCGACGATCTCGCCCGAGAACTCGTGACCGGTGATCATCGGCACCGGGACGTTCTTCTGGGACCACTCGTCCCAGTTCCAGATGTGGATGTCGGTGCCGCAGATGGCGGTGCGCTTCACCCGGATCAGCACGTCGTCCGGCCCCGGCTGGGGGATCGGCGCCTGGATCAGCTCAAGCCCTTCACCCGCATGGGTCTTCGCCAGGGCGTCCATGGTCTTGGCGGTCATCAGATTACTCCCAGGTCGCGGCCGACCTTGGTGAAGGCGGCGATGGCCGCGTCGATGTGGCGGGGTTCATGGGCGGCGGACATCTGGGTCCGGATCCGCGCCGCCCCGCGCGGGACGACCGGGAAGGAAAAGCCGATCACATAGATCCCCTCGTTCAGCAGCCGGGACGCCATCTCCTGGGCCAGTTTGGCGTCGCCCAGCATGACCGGGACGATCGGGTGCTCTCCGGGTAGCAGATTGAAGCCTGCCGCCGCCATGCCGGCGCGGAACCGGCTGGCGTTGGCGGCGAGCGTCTCGCGCAGCCCCTCGCCCTCCTGACCCGAGGCGATGCGGATCGCCTCCAGCGACGATCCGCAGACCGCCGGCGCGAGCGCATTGGAGAACAGGTAGGGACGCGCCCGCTGCTTGAGCAGGGCCACCACTTCATTGCGCGCGCAGACGAAGCCGCCCATGGCCCCGCCCAGCGCCTTGCCGAAGGTGCCGGTGACGATGTCGACCTGGACGTTGTGGTGGGCGAAGGAGCCCTTGCCCTGCGGACCCAGGAAGCCCGTGGCGTGGCAGTCATCGACCATGATCAGGGCGTCGTACCGGTCGGCCAGCGCCCGGATCTCGTCCAGCTTGGCGATGTAGCCGTCCATCGAGAAGGCGCCGTCGGTGGCGATGATGATGTTGCGCGCGCCGGCCGCACGGGCCTCTTTCAGCCGGTCCTCCAGCTCGCCCATGTCGGAATTGGCGAAGCGGAAGCGCATGGCCTTGCACAGCCGGACTCCGTCGATGATCGACGCGTGGTTCAGGCTGTCGGAGATGATCGCGTCCATCTCGCCGAACAGGGGCTCGAACACCCCGCCGTTGGCGTCGAAGGCGGCGGCGAACAGGATGGCGTCCTCGAAGCCGAGGTAGTCGGCGATGGCGCGTTCCAGCTTCTTGTGGATGTCCAGGGTGCCGCAGATGAAGCGCACCGACGCGGTGCCAGCGCCCCACACCTCTGCCGCCTTAATCCCCGCCTGGGTCACCCGGTCGTCGCCGGCCAGGCCCAGGTAGTTGTTGGCGCAGAAATTCAGCACCTTGCGCGTGCCGCCCTCGGTCCGCACCCGGATTTCCGGCCCCTGGCGGGACAGGATCACCCGCTCGGGCTTGGTCAGACCCTGATCGTCGATATCGACCAGTTCGGCCAGGATACGTTGATAGAAGCCGTTGGCCATGGGTTTCCCTGCGATTGGCGAGGCTGCGCTCGCTTGGCGGTCGGCGTGCGGGTTACGCCGTTTTCACGGGTGTTTCCATCGAGATTGTGCACCTTCACATTACGAGTGAAGGAGAGTCGATTTCCATGCGCCATCCGTTTGTCATCGCCATGGCCGCCGCACTGGTCAGCGTCGCCGCAACGGGTATCAGCGTCGCCGCGCCCGACAGCGACGCGGAGCCGGTCATCGCCGCCGAGCGGGCCTTCGCTGCGCGCGGTTCCGAGGTTCCGCCGCGCCAGGCCTTCCTGGACTTCGCCGCGCCGGACGGCGTGATGGTGGATTCCGAGCGCGGGGCCGAGAATGCGCTTGCCGCGGTCATGGCCTGGCCGGTGCGCGACAACACCGGCTACATCAAGTGGTGGCCGCTCTATGCCGGTATCTCACGCGACGGTACCGTTGGTTTCACGACGGGCGCCGCGACTTACGGCGTGGACAAGGGTTTCACGAACTATTTCTCGGTGTGGAAAAAGCAGCCGGACGGCTCGTGGAAATGGCTGATCGACATGGGCGCACAGGCACCGTCGACTTCGCCGTATGGTCCCGATACGCCAGTCGCCGTCATGCCGGTCTCCGACGCGCCACGCCTGACGGCCGACGTTGCGCGCGCCAAGGCCTGCCGGGCGGAAGCCGAGCTGGTGAGCCAGTCCGCCACCGACCTGCCGGCCGCCTATGCCCGCCGACTGGCCCCGGAGGCTCGCATCATGGGTCTCGAGCCCCAGCCCGCCGTCGGCCGCGCCGCCTATATCGAAGCCCTGGCCGCCCGCCCGACCCGGGTGACGATGAAGACCCTCGGTTGTGATGTGGCGGGATCCGGCGATCTGGCCTGGTCCTACGGTACGGCCACCTGGACCCACGACAGCAAGGCCGCCCAGGGGACCTACATGCGGGTCTGGCAACTGCGGCGGACCGGCTGGGTTGTCCTGGCCGACATGCTCACCCCGGACCGCTAGGCGGGACGACGCTTCAGGCCGGATCCGACAACGCGGTGGCCCGGCCCCGGTCCGAAGCGTCCGTCTGGGGCGAACGTCGCGCTTCATCATAGCGTTGGGCGGCCGCGGACCAGTCGACGATGTCCCACCAGGCGGCCAGCCAGTCGGGCCGGCGGTTTTGGTAGTCCGGGTAATAGGCGTGTTCCCACAGGTCGCAGAGCAACAGCGGCGTCTTGCCCAGGCTGAGCGGGCTGTCCTGGTTGGGAAGCCCGATGACCTCCAGCTTGCCCGCGGCGTCGCTGACCAGCCAGGCCCAGCCTGAGCCGAACAGGGTCTCGCCGGTCTTCTGGAACTTGGCCTTGAAATCGTCTGCGTCGCCAAAGGCCCCATCGATCGCGGCCTTCAGCGCGCCGGGCAGGTCCGCCCCACCCGGCGTCAGCGTCTCCCAGTAGAGGCTGTGATTGGCGTGGCCGCCCCCCTGGTTCCGGACATCCTTGCGGACCGCCTCGGGCAGGCTGTCGAGGTCGCGCAGCAGCGCCTCGATCGGTCGCGCCGCCAGGTCCGGGTAGGGCGCCAGCGCCTTGTTGAGTTTGTCGACATAGGCCCGGTGATGCTTGTCGTGATGCAACCGCATGGCGTCGGCGCCGAGCACCGGCTCCAGCGCGTCATAGTCATAGGGCAGAGGCGGGAGGGCATAGGGCATGGTCGGGTTTCCGGGGTGTGCAGGTTCAATCCCCGGCGGGCCGGGTTGGTTGCGCCCCTGCCCGCTCGACCGATCCTGCTACCAGGGGATCACCGCCCCGTTCTGGTCGAAGACGTGGCCGCTTTCAGCGGCGTCGAGGCCGTCGATCACCGCCAGCAGGCGAGCGGCAGCAGCCTTTGGCGTCTGCAGCGCCAGGCCTGGCTTGCGGAAGGGTGCGGAGAGAGCCGTGTTGACGGTGCCGGGGTGCAGCGCCACGCAGAGCGCTTCGGGGCGGCGGCGGCGCAGTTCTATGGCCGCGGTGCGGACCAGCTGGTTCAGGGCCGCCTTGGACGCGCGATAGGCGTACCAGCCCCCCAGCCGGTTATCGCCGATGCTGCCGACGCGAGCCGACAGGGCTGCGAACACCGCCTTGCCGGTCCGGGGCAACAGCGGCAGGAAGTGCTTCATCAGCAACGCCGGCCCCGTGGCGTTGACGGCGAAGGCGTGCGCCAGCACCTGGGGATCCAGTTCGCTCCAGGACTTCTCGGGCGGCCGGCCGGCCCCGTGCAGGAAACCGGTCGCGACCATGACCAGGCGGAGGTCGCCGGCGCCGGCAAGCGAAGCGGCGGCCCGTTCAATCGTCCGCGCATCCAGTAGATCAAGTTCGGGCATCGTGTTGCGAGACAGCGCGACCACCCGATCAAACCTGTCCGATAGCCCGAGAGCCTCGACCAATGCGGCCCCGATTCCGCCGGAGGCGCCGACCACTACGGCGATCCCACCCGTTGGCAGACTTGCCAGTGTTCCTCCCGTCATCGCCCGCGCCTCCAGCCTTGCTACGCGTGGAGGGGCCCGGCGGATCGCTCAGGTTTCGTCGAGGCGCTCGACGGCCGGGTCCCGGTAGGGGTGAGGTCGGGGGGCAGTCACCGCCGGCGGGTCGCTGGCAGGGAAGGACTCGGCCAGCGCCTCGTCAAGCTGCTGCTCGCGGTGTTCCTCGGGCGTAGGAGTATGGGTGTCTGGGTCAGCCATAACCGAGAGATGGGAAGCCCGGATCCAATATGCAAAACGCCCCGGCGATAAGGCCGGGCCATGCGCCGAAGTCCAAACGCAAAAAAGCCCCGGCGTTTCCACCGGGGCTATTGAGATCTTTGGGTGCGGGGACAGGATTTGAACCTGTGACCTTCAGGTTATGAGCCTGACGAGCTACCGGGCTGCTCCACCCCGCGGCAAAGCTGCAGAAAGAAGTCATGAATGAAGGGTGGGGAACCAAATACTCATTCCTTCAATAGACCTGGCGACGACCTACTCTCCCGCGTCTTAAGACGAAGTACCATCGGCTCTGGAGGGCTTAACGACCGAGTTCGGAATGGGATCGGGTGGGGACCCTCCGACATAGTCACCAGGTCAATTGAAGGAATGATAGAAGACAGCGTCTGTGCGCAAAGTAGTTCATTTGTGCGGGCGACGATCTCGTCGCCACGCATGGGTCCGGCTGAAAAACGATCAAGCCGATCGAGCTATTAGTACCAGTAAGCTCCATGGGTCGCCCCACTTCCACACCTGGCCTATCAACGTAGTGGTCTACTACGGCTCTCAGCGAGACCTTGTTTTGAGGTTAGTTTCCCGCTTAGATGCTTTCAGCGGTTATCTATTCCATACATAGCTACCCTGCTGCACAACTGGCGTCATGACAGGTCCACCAGAGGTATGTCCATCCCGGTCCTCTCGTACTAGGGACAGATC
>JANNVY010000106.1:0-1501 GCA_031408375.1 Pseudomonadota bacterium
CCGCTCCTGTGGCCGTTCGTCACCCTGCAAACGCTCGCGGAACGCTTCTTGCCGCCGTGGCTGTTGCTGCTCGTCGGCCGGGTCGGCATCGCCAACGTCTTCTGGATGTCGGGCCGCACCAAGGTGGAGGGCCTGCTCACCCTGAAGCCATCGACGCTTTATCTCTTCGAATTCGAGTACAAGGTGCCACTGCTGCCGTCGGACTTCGCGGCCTACGCCGCCACCTGGGCCGAGCACCTCCTGCCAATCCTGCTGGTGCTGGGCCTGTTCACGCGCTTTTCCGCGCTCGGCCTGATCGCCATGACCCTGGTCATCCAGCTCTTCGTCCTGCCCGATGGCTGGCCCACCCACCTGCTGTGGATGGCGCCCCTGCTGGTGATCGTTCGCTATGGCGCGGGCGCGATCAGCCTCGACAAGCTGCTGAAAATCCCCTGACCTCTGGGCTGCGGAACCACCGGCAAGCCGGGCCGTTCGACAGCCATGAGCCTCAACAAAGCCTTCAGCCAGGCCGCCAACACGGTCGCCACCGCGACCGGGCGGCCCGTCGCCTTCTGCCTGTGCGTATTGATCGTCGCGGTCTGGGCCGTCACCGGCCCGATCTTCAACTTCTCGAACACCTGGCAGCTGGTGATCAACACCGGGACCACCATCGTCACCTTCCTGATGGTCTTCCTGATCCAGAACACCCAGAACCGCGAGACCGCGGCCATGCAGGTCAAGCTGGACGAGATCATCTACGCCAGTCGCGGCGCCCAGAACCGAATGATCGGCATCGAGCACCTGACCGACACGGAGCTGGAAGTCCTGGTCGCCGAGGCCGAGAAACGGGCGTCAATCCCGGCCGGGCAACGGACTGACAAGCACTTCCAGAAGGCCGCTCCGGCCCCCACCCGCAAGGCCAAGACCAAGACGCCGTCCCGGCCCGCCGCGCGAAAACCGGCGGCCCGCCGGAGCAAATGAGCGACCTGACCGCCATTGTCGTGGGTACGGCCGCGGCGGTCTGCTCGATCGCCAGTTTCGCCCCCCAGGTGCTGAAAATCACCCGCGAGCGCGACGCCTCGTCGGTGTCACTGCAGGCCTGCATCCTGACCTGCGTCTGTTTCGTGCTGTGGACTGGCTACGGCGTGATGACCGACGCTTGGCCGATCACCATTTCCAACGCGCTCGCGCTCTGCATGGCGGCCTGGGTGCTGGTCATGAAGTGGCGGTTCCGCGACCCCGCGCCCCAGGATTCACCGGCGAGATGAACCCGAAGCCGCGCCGTTGACGATCTACCTGCCTGACGGGGTGGAGGATCGTTGATGCAACCGGCAAGCGCGACCGCAGGCTCAGGCCGAGAAGGTCGCCACCAAGATCCGCTCCAGCCATTCGGCATCCACCGCGTCGAAGGCGGCGAGATCGGTGGAGTCCACGTCGAACACCGCGATCAGGGCGCCCGCCTTGTCGAACACCGGCACCACGATCTCGGAATTCGAGCGGCTGTCGCAGGCGATGTGGCCGG
>JANNVY010000107.1:0-4646 GCA_031408375.1 Pseudomonadota bacterium
CGCCTACCTCGCCGATGCTTTCCCGCAGGCGGGCCTGGCGCCCGCGTCCGGCGACAAGGCGAGGGCGCCGTACTTCCGCTGGATGTTCTACGCCGCCGGCCCGTTCGAGGCGGCGGTGACCAACAGGTCGCTGAACGTCGAGGTACCGGACGAGCGCAAGGGCATGGTGGGCTACGGCTGCTTCGACGACGTGATGAACGCGCTGGAGTACGCCGTGACCCGGACTGAATTCGTAGCCGGCGACCGGTTCACGGCCGCGGACGTCTACTTCGGCTCGTCCATCGGTTGGGGCCTGATGTTCGGCTCGATCGAAAAGCGCCCGGCCTTCCAGGAGTATTTCGGCCGCATCGCCAGCCGGCCGGCCGCGATTCGCGCTCGCGAGATCGACGACGCACTCGTCCCCAAACCGCCGCCCTGATCGGCGCCGGACCGCAAAGGCCTGAAATGACCGGCGTGCGGCCGCGGCGCGCTGTGCCATGATGCCGGGCCCGCCCCCGGGCCGTGCACGCGAGGCCTCCCCGTGAAATCTCCCAAGTCCCACCTGGACAAACACCCCATCAAGAGCCTCGCCGACCTCAAGGGCGGCACGGGCGCATCGACGGTGTTCGAGAAGCCGACACCGAAGGTCGCGCGCCGCAAGCCGGGCAAGGTGCTGAGCGCCGAGGAACGCGCCGCGTTCCTGGCCTTGCGGCCTGATCTGGACCTGAAGAAATAGGGAAGGGAGTGGTGGCGCCGTCGCGGCCCTGCTTCGCCAAAGGCTTCGCAGGACACCCGTCTTCGACTTCGAGTGCAACGCTGACCCTTCGAAGCTCCGGAGGAGCGAAGAAGGGTGGCTCCGCGGGTAGGATTCGAACCTACGACCAGCCGATTAACAGTCGGCTGCTCTACCACTGAGCTACCGCGGATCAGCACACTCGGGAGCGCGGTATTACAGGCGTCGCACGGGCCGCGCAACCCGTTGCAGATGGCCAAAAAGCCGCGTCTGCATAACAGGCGAAAAAAAAGCCCGGCGCGAACCGGGCTCTAAAAGTTCGGTGATGGTGGGGTGTCTCCGAGAAGAAGACGATCTCTTACCTCTGCCGATTTGGTTAATGACGGCTTAACGTCGCTCAGGAGCCCACCCGCACCAGGTTGTCATCAGAATCGCGGTCAATGCGCTTGTTGTAGGGATCGACTCCGACCCAGGTCGGCGCGTGATCGACCGTGAAGGTTAGGGTATCGACCCCGGTCTTCAACGGCATGCGGCGCAGCAGCACCACATCCTCGCGCCCGAAGCCGGGCTTGCCGGGCTCGGCGGTGAACAGGCCGATGTCGAACGACTCGTCCAGCGGCGCCTTGGTCTCCTTGCCCTTGGCGTCGGCGTAGATCTTGCCGGCCTCGATCGAGACAGTGACGTCGAAGCGGCCGTCGGCGCGGCGGCGCACGGTCGCGCTCTTGGCCTTCAGGTCGTAGAGCGTGATCTTCTCGAACAGGTCGGTGATCAGTGCCTGCATCTCGGGGTCGTCACCGGCTTCCGCGCGGAACGCGTTCACCAGGTCGGTCGACGTAGGGTAGGGCGCGTTGCGGAAGGCGTATCGGGCCAGCACCCGGCGCAGCGCCGCGTTGACCTTGTCCTCGCCCATCATGTCCTTAAGCAGGTACATCACCAGCGAGCCCTTGTTGTAGTGGATGTACTGCTGGTTCTCGTTGCGGGCCAAGGGCTGCTCGCCGATCAGGTCGGAGCCGCGCGAGCGCAGGTAGCGGTCCAGTTCGAACTTCAGGAACTTGCGAATCTGGTCGGGGCCGTAAAGCTTCTCCATCACCATCAGGGCCGAGTACTGGGCAAGCGTCTCCGACAGCAGGGTCATGCCCTGCTCGTTGGCGCCGATAATCTGGTGCGCCCACCATTGGTGCGCGACCTCGTGGGCGCCGACGTAGGTGACGTAGTCGATCTTGTCGGGGTCACGGATGTCGGCCGTGAAGCCGAGGTTTTCGGACCAGGGGATGGTGTTGGCGAACGACTGGGCGAAGGACGCGTAGGCCGGAAACTCGATGAAGCGCACCTGGCGGAACTGATAGGGGCTGAAGTTGGCCTGGAAGTAGTCGAGGCTCAGCTCCGCCGACTTCAGCATACGGTCAACGTTCCAAGCGTGACCCGGGTAGTAGTAGACCGCGATCTCGACCCCGTTGTGCATCCGCTTGCGCACGGCGTAGCGGGCCGACTGGATGGAGAAGAAATTCATGATCGGCGACTCAGACACGAAATGCGCCGTGCGTCGGCCATTGCGGGTCACATCCGAGCGCAGGTAGCCAGGCGCGATGGGCGTCTGGTCGGCGTCGGTGGTCACGGTGATGTCGGCGCGCACGAAGCCGGAGTCGTTGCGCAGGTAGTTGAACCGGTCCGCGCCCGGGGTACCCAGCACAGGGATCCGTAGCTGGCGCTCAAGACCGTATTTGCGCCGGGTGGCGGGGTCCTGAAGAAGCGCCGAGCGGTCCATGCCGATCAGGGGCGAGATCTCGTTGTTGGAGATGAAGGTGCCGTTGTCGACGAGGCGATTGGTGTTGCCGCTGTTCTTGAAGCCGCGTTGCTCGACCAGAGTCTCGAAGGTGATGGTGCGCTTCTCGCCCGGCTGCATCGGCGTGTCGAAGGTGTAGATGCGGTAGTTGAATTCCTTGTAGTCCTTCGTCAGTCGTGCGCCTGGCACCGACATCGACACGACCTTCATGTCGCGGTCGCCGCGCAGGTGGACCTGGGCGATGGGCGCCGTGGTGGTGTTGACGATCTCGTAGCTTCCCCGGGTTCGCAGCCTGGGTGCGTGCGGGTAGAGGTCGGCGTTCAGGGTCACGGCGGTGATCTGCGGCTGGGGCGTGGTCTCGTAGCGCAGCAGAGTCTTCTCGTAGTTCGCCAGCCAGATCTCTTCGTCCTTGTTCGTACGGTACTCGTTCCAGACGTTCGTGTTCATGTAGATGAAGCCGCCGGCGCCGATGAAGACCAGGAGGGACGCCAGCGCGATCACGCCGGCAGGTCCCTTGAGGCGGCTAGGCAGGCGCTGCAGACGGGGCATCAGCCGGGTCTCGGCGCCGCGTCGCAACAGGGCGTAGGACAGCACCAGCAGGATCACCGCGAAGGCGCTCCAGTAGAGCTGGAACCAGGCGCGGCCGATCCAGAAATCGCCGAGGCCGTTTATGTCGGAGGTCGGAACCCCGGGGGCGCCGCCGTAGTCATAAAGGTTGTGCTCGAAGCCCAGGCTGGTCATCACGATGCGCGCGATCACCCAGATGACCATGAAGCCCCAGCCCCAGAACTTGTGGGGCACGATGGACTGGATGAACACGGCCAGGACGGCGATGAGCATCAAGTCGAGGCCGAACGGCAGGACGTACCAGAGCAGGTACTTGTCGATCTCGAAGTCTGTGTAACCGCGGCTGGCCTGGACGACCATTGCGGCGAGCACGCCGAAGACCAGGGTCGACAGCAGCACGAGCGCGATGGTGATGGTCTTGGGAATGATAAAGACCCAGTCAGGCGCGGAGCTGGAATCCACGATCTCGTGAACCTTTCGGTCGCGCTCGCGCCAGACCAGTTCTCCGGAATAGTAGGTGGCGATGATGATCGATATCAGCCCCATGTTGCCGCTGATCGCGTCGATCACGATGCGGGTCAGCAGCAGGGTCTGGGTGCCGTAGACCTCGCCGGTGAAGAACAGTTGAGCCACCGACAGCAGGATGCCGATCAGGACCAGCACGACGTAGGCGGGGCTGAAGAAGACCTGACCCAGCTCGAACTTGATCCGGCGCAGCAACTGGGCGCGGGCGGTCCGGGGGCTGTAGTCGGGCTTCGGCAAGGCCGACGGCGCGAGCGACGCAACCGGGGGTGAGGCGGCGACCAGGGCGGCCAGCTTCTGCTTCTTGTTGTTCTTCGAGGGCTTCTCGGAGAAGCGGAAGGTGAGGTAGGCGACCAGCAGGGCGAACGCTGCCAGGCCCAGGCACACCAGCCTGTTCCACAGCACGACGCCTTCCAGCGGCGGCAGCAGCGTATTTCGCTCGACCGTTGTGAAGTACTTGGTCGCCAGTCCGAACGCCCCGGAGCCGAGGGGCTCCAGCAGGGCCAGGCTCTCCTCGAATTCAGGCTTCTGGCCGAGCACGCCCGTGGCCACGAGATATCCGACCAGGAAGACCACGACGGCGATGTAGCTTCCCATCATCGATCGGGTGAGCGTGGCCACCGCGAAGAAAACGGCCGACGTCAGGATCACGTTGGGCACACCGAATACGATGTAGGCGAAGGCGTAGTTCTGCCAGAGGTTCGGTCCGATGGTCTCCGGGTCCACCCACGGCATGAGCGAGCCGATGAAGATGCCCAGAGGAATGCTCAGGAAGGCCAGGCAGGCGGCGGCCGTGGCGCCGGTGAAGCGCCCGATCAGGTAGTCGAACTTGTTGATCCGCGTCGCGGTCACGATCGGGCCGAAGCCCGTCTCGATATCGCGAATGACCACGTTGGCCACGAAGGCCGTGGTCACGAACATGAAGAACATCGAGAAGGCGCATGCGGCCAAGGAAATGCCGAACGGCCCGTTTTCATAGACCGTCGAAGGCAGGCCCATGCTGACGTTGTCGCTGGCCATCAGGCCAAAGTTCAACAGCGCGAAGATGATGGAAGCGACCCA
>JANNVY010000108.1:0-1859 GCA_031408375.1 Pseudomonadota bacterium
AGGTGCACCTTGCGGTCCAACAGCTCGCTCAATTCCTCGCGCGCATGCTGGCCGATCCATTTCAGGGTCTGGCCGCCCTTGCCCAGGATGATGGGGCGCTGGCTTTCACGCTCGACATAGATGGTCTGCTCGATGCGGGCCGAGCCGTCGGGGCGCTCCTCGAACTGGGTGGTCTCCACGGCCGCGGCGTAGGGCAGCTCCTCGTGGACGCGCAGGTACAGCTTCTCGCGGGTGATTTCGGACGCCAGCACGCGGACCGGCACGTCGGCCGACTGGTCCTCAGGGTACAGCCAGTGCCCCTCGGGCATCAGCTCGCCCAGGCGGTGCTTCAGGTCCTCGACGCCGGAGCCCTTCTCGGCCGAGATCATGAAGACCTCGGTGTAGACACCCTCGGCGAACAGCGCCTCGGTCAGGCCCAGCAGCTGGTCGCGCTTGACGAGATCGACCTTGTTGATGGCCAGGATGACCTTGTGGCCGATCTGCTTGAGGCTGGCGATGATGCTTTCGGTGTCTTCGTGACAGCGGTGATCGGCGGCCGTGGCCTCCTTGTTCAGGACCGCGACCTCGGAGTTGGCGTCGATCAGGTGCACGACCGCGTCGGCGTCCTCGGCCCCGCCCCAGGCGGAGCGAACCATGGCCCGGTCCAGGCGGCGCTTGGGCTTGAAGATACCGGGCGTGTCGACCAGCACGATCTGGGCCGGGCCGTCGATGGCCACGCCGCGCACCGGGAAGCGCGTCGTCTGCACTTTCTTGGTCACGATCGAGACCTTGGAGCCGACCATCCGGTTGACCAGCGTCGACTTGCCGGCGTTGGGCGCGCCGATGATGGCGGCGAAGCCTGCGCGGTGGGCCGCGTCTGTGGTCGTGGTCTCGGTCAAAGCAGGCCTTCGCGTTTCAGCATGTCGGCGGCGGCGGCCTTTTCGGCCGCCTGCCGCGAGGGTCCAGGAGCGGTGAGCGGTTCTACACCCTCCACCTGAACCCGCACGGTGAATTTCGGCGCGTGGTCGGGGCCGGTGCGGCGCACGACCTCGTAGACCGGCACCGGACGGCCCAGGCCCTGGGCCCAGGCCTGCAGGGCGGACTTGGGATCGCGCACGGCCGGCGCGCCCAGGTGTTCGATCTGGTGATCCCAGAACCTCAGAAATACGGCGCGTGCGACCTCGAGGCCGCCATCCAGATAGAGCGCCGCCATGACCGCCTCGCAGGCGTCGGCCAAGACCGTGTCCTTGTCGCGCCCGCCGGTCTTGGTCTCGCCCGGCGACAGGCGAAGCGCCGGGCCAATGCCCATGGCGCGGGCCGCCGCTGCGCAGGCCGGCTTGTCGACCAGACCATGGAAACGCGGGGTCAGCTTGCCCTCGGGCGCCTCGGGATAGAGCGTCATCAGCCGCTCGGCCGCCAGCAGGCCCAGAACCCGGTCCCCAAGGAACTCGAAGCGTTCGTTGTCCTTGACGCGCGACGCCCCGCCCACGCTGGCGTGGGTCAGGGCGAGATCCAGGCGTTTCCTGTCGGTGAACGCGTGGCCGAGGTTGCGTTCCAGCTCGGTGACCGCCGCCTCGCGCGCGTTCGTCGGCATGCGACTATTTCAGGCTGTGGAAGAACCGCGACGGGCGCAGGTGGGTGAACCAGGTCCAGGGCTTCCACAGCGAGGCGCCGGGCTTCCACGAAAACAGGATGATGTTGGCCTTGCCGACCAGATTCTCGGCCGGGACCAGGCCAACGCCGTTCTCCTGCTCGACGCGGCTGTCGATCGAGTTGTCACGATTGTCGCCCATCATGAAGTAGTAGCCCGGCGGCACGGTGTAGACGCCGGTGTTGTCGAGATGACCGTCTGGGCCGAAGTCCTGGATGGTGATCTGGCG
>JANNVY010000109.1:0-1542 GCA_031408375.1 Pseudomonadota bacterium
GCTGGTGATCGGCGCGCGCATGGGCGAGAACCCGACCCAGGGCTACACCCTGCTGGACGCCGATCGCACCGCGAAGACCCTGATCCACATCCATCCGGGGCCCGAGGAGTTGGGGCGTGTGTGGCCGACCCTGGCCGCCGCCGTCGCCGACGTCTCGCCCGCCGCGCTTTCGATCTCCAGCATCGGATTGGGCAAGAAATGGACGGGCTGGCGCGAGCATGCCCGTGCCGACTTCGACGCCTTCGTCGCCCCCATCGCGGTGGACGCCAGGGTGAACCTGTCGGAAGTCGTGGCCCACATGGCTGACGTCCTGCCGCTGGATACGATCATCTGCAACGGCGCGGGCAACTTCGCCGCCTGGCTGCACCGCTTCTACCGCCACCGCGCACGCCATACCCAGCTGGCCCCGACGTCCGGCGCCATGGGCTACGGCTTCCCGGCCTCGATCGCCGCCAAGCTGACCCACCCGGACCGCGAGGTTGTCTGTTTCGCCGGCGACGGCGACTTCCTGATGCTCGGCAACGAAATGGCCACGGCGGTCCAGTACGGCGCGAACACGGTCACGGTCGTGGTCGATAACGGCGCTTACGGAACCATCCGCATGCACCAGGAGCGGGACTATCCCGGCCGGGTCGAGGCGACGGATCTGCGCAACCCCGACTTCGCCGCCTACGCCCGCAGCTTCGGCGCCTGGGCGACGACGGTGGACACCACGGAAGCCTTCCCCGCCGCTCTCGCCGCCGCCCGCGAGGCCGGGGTCCCGGCGCTCATCCACCTGAAGACCGACGTGGAAGCCATTGCGCCGGGCCGCACCCTGACCCAGCTGCGCAACAGCTAGGCCATAAGTCGCGCGGCAAGCCGTTCCGCTGTCCCCGTCAGGCTGCGCGGGTTGTGGAAGCTGCCGTAGATCTGGGTCTGGACCGACATGCGCCGGCGGAAACGGGTGAACAGGTCAGGGTCAGGCCCGGCCGGGGATGACCAGAAACCCTCAAGCGGCTGCTGGTCGATGAGACCCGGGATGTCGAAGAAGGCCCGGCCCAGCAGTTTCACCGGCGTGCCGAAGCCCACAGCCGCGAGCGCCGCGGTGGAGTTGACCGCGACGACGCCGTAGGACGCCCGCGCCAGGGCTGCGAAGCCGCCGGCTTCGAGGAAGCTCACGCGATGCTGCACGCCATGGGCGGCGGCGATATCGAAGGCGGTGCGCTCCAGGTTGCTCAGACCGGGGTCCAGGGGGTGGTTCTTGACCACCAGCCGGGCGTCTGCCGGCGCATGTGCGGCGAAGCTCTCGATCACCTTCTCCAGGAAGGCCCGGTTGGTCTTCAACTCGGAATGCACCATCAGCTGGCTGTCGCCCTCACGTTGGAGGCAGACGAGGAAGTAAGGCGTCAGTTGCGCCACCCGCTCGGCCAGCCGTTCGCGGGCTTTCCGCATCACGAGCGACACGGCGTACCGCCAGCTGTGGCCGATCACCTGGCCGAGGATCGGGATCGTGAAGGGGTATCGATAACCGCGCATCCAGGGGCTGAAGAGCACGATCAGGGT
>JANNVY010000110.1:0-1594 GCA_031408375.1 Pseudomonadota bacterium
CATTCGACCTGGCCGGCGGCCAGCCGTATGCGGTGGCTTTTGTGGTGGGGGCGGTGACGCCGGGCAGCTTCTTCCTGCCCGGATCCGAAGCGCGCGACATGTACAGGCCGGGCGTCTTCGCCCGGACCACGGGCGGTCGCACGACCATCGCGGCGGGGCAGTAGGCAGGCCGACCTGACGGTCGGCCGACAGGATTGGTGCGTTGAAGTTTCCCCAGGCGTTGCGAGCGGCGCTGGATCGTCTGCCGGCCCCCGGCGACGATCCGGCTCGGCATATCCGGTCGCTGACGATCGCGGCCGGCGGCCTGTTGGCCCTGCAGGTGGTGCTGGCGGCGGTCGACCTCGCCCTGCCGCCGGACATGGGTCGGGCCGAGCGGTCCTCGCCCGTGGCGCTGGACCGGCACGGCGCGTGGCTGCGGGCCCTGCCGGTGGAGAACGGGCGCTGGCGTATCCGGGCCGATCTCGCGCGCACCGACAAGACCTTCCTCAAGCGCCTGGTCGCGGTCGAGGACGAGCGCTTCTACTGGCATTTCGGGGTCGATCCGTTCTCGATGATCCGCGCGCTGGTCGGCAATGCGCGGGCCGGCGAGATCACCTCGGGCGGCTCGACCATCACCATGCAGACGGTGCGCCTGCTGGAACCCCGGCCGCGCAATCTCGGCTCAAAGCTCATCGAGATCATCCGCGCCGCCCAGCTGGAAGCGCGGCTGACCAAGGCCGAGATTCTGGCGCTGTATCTGACGCTGGCCCCCTATGGCGGCAATCTGGAGGGGGTGCGGGCCGCCTCGCTGAGCTGGTTCGGCCACGAGCCCGAGAGCCTGACCACCGGTGAGCAGGCGCTGCTGATCGCCCTGCCGCAGTCGCCCGAGTCCCGCCGTCCGGACCGCCGCCCGAAGATCGCCGCCGCCGCCCGCGACGCGGTGCTGGAGCGCATGCGCCGCGCACGCCTGATCGACGAGTTCATCGTCGCCGAAGCTTCGAGCGAGCCCCTGCCGACCGCGCGCGCCGTCTTCCCGCGTCTGGCCTGGCACGCGGCCGGACGGCTGGCCGCCGCCGCGCCCCTGAGCCAGGCCACAGTGCACACCACCCTGGATGCCGGCCTGCAGTCACGGCTGGAGGATTTCGCCCGCGACGCCGCCCGCGCCCAGGGGCCGGAATCGACGGTCGCCATCGTGGTCGTCGACCTGAAGACCCGCGGCGTGCTGGCTTCGGTGGGGTCGGGCGGGCTGGACCGGCCGGGCGGCTGGGTGGATATGACCCGGGCGCTGCGTTCGCCCGGATCGGCGCTGAAGCCGTTTGTCTACGCCATGGCCTTCGACCAGGGCATCGCCGCGCCCGACACCCTGGTGCAGGACGCCGCCATGCGCTTCGGCGACTACCAGCCGGAGAACTTCGACCACATGTTCCACGGCCAGGTGACGGCCCGCGAAGCCCTGATGCACTCGCTGAACGTGCCGGCCGTCGCCATGCTGGCCCGCATTGGGCCCGAGGCGTTCGCCGCACGGCTGGAGTCGACGGGGATCCGGCTGGTGCGCCCGCGCATCCGCGACCGGGCCGCGGGCCTGGCCCTGGCGCTGGGCGGGGCGGGGATCACG
>JANNVY010000111.1:0-11469 GCA_031408375.1 Pseudomonadota bacterium
CGGCCACTGCCGACGCCGGCTCGAAGTCCAAGCGCGGCATCGTCAACCACGACAGCCCCATCGACATGGTCAGCCTGGCGCTGCAGCTGGGCGCCTCCTACGTCGGGCGCTCGTTTTCGGGCGACAAGTGCCAGCTGACGCCGCTGATCAAGGGGGCGATCCTGCACCGGGGCGCGGCCTTCATCGATGTCATCAGCCCCTGCGTGGCCTTCAACAACCACCCCGGATCGACCAAGAGCTTCGACTATGTGCGCGAGCACAACGAGGCGGTGAACCGGCTGGACGTGATCCTGGGCCGCACGCCGATCACCACCGACTACGAACCCGGCACGGTCAACGAGGTGACCCAGCACGACGGATCGAAACTGAAGCTGCGCAAGCTGGCGGCCGAATACGACGCCTCGGACCGCAACCGCGCAATGGCCTATCTGCAGGAGCGCCAATCGGTGGGCGAGATCGTCACGGGCCTCCTCTACGTCGATCCGGAGAGCCAGGACCTGCACGACCACCTGCACACCGCGCCGACGCCGCTGAACCGGCTGGGAGACGCCGAGCTGACGCCGGGATCCGGCGCGCTGGACGCCATCAACGCCGCCCTTCGCTAGGGCCGTCGCCCGCCGCCTCCGCGGCGCTACTCACATCGCGACCTTGGGCGCGGGCCTTGCGCGACGCGGGCCGACCTTCCCCCTGCGTCAATTCGCCGGAGGGCGCCCTGAAACGCGGGGATGCATCCAACTTGCCGTCGGTGCATTTGATACGTGTCCGGGCATCGATCGGCCGACCAGTAACAGGGTGTTGAGTGATGTATTGGTCAAGGCTGGCGTCCGCCGGCGGGGTTCCCTCAGTTCCCGTAAATGCATCCGCCGATTCAGCTGGATGATTGCGCTCGCATCAAACGCCGAACCGGCGGCGACACGCCGGCGCAACACTGGCCTCGACATCATGGAGCGCCTGCGCGCCCAGAGTGACGGCATGACTTTCAACGCCATGCTTGTGTTCATGTATGTAGCCGAGAACGAGGGTGTGAACGTCACCGACCTGGCCCGCATGTGCCGCATGACGGAGGCCACCGCGTCGCGGTCGGCGCGCGCCCTCACGATCCCGGGCAGCCCGGCCGCCCTGCCCCCCAGCCTGGGCCTGCTGGAGCTGCGTCAGGATCCCTACGACGGGCGCGGGCGCATGCTCTATCTGACTCCGAAGGGCAGGGCGCTATGCGCCGAAATCGACGCAAGTATCCGCAGCGCGGTCACCATCCAGAACTGACGGCCCCCTCAATCTGGCCAGGTGCTAATGCTTGACCCGGACATAGGAGCCGGGTGCGGCCTCGCCGGCCTTCAGCTTGCCTGAACCGACCTCTCGAGCCGGGACCTTGTCGTCCGCAGTGGCCTGGTCGAGCCAGCCCTGCCATTCCGGCCACCACGACCCGGCCTTCTGCGTCGCGCTCGCCAGCCACGCGTCCGCGTCGGCGCCGTCAGGCCCGTCGATCCAGTAGCCATGCTTGTTTGCCGCCGGCGGGTTGATCATGCCGGCGTTGTGGCCTGAGCCGCCCAGCAGGAAGCGGGTCTCGCCGCCGAACAGGGCGCGGCCGGCATAGGTTTCCTTCCAAGCGGAGACGTGGTCGTCCTTGAGCGCGACGACGAAGACCGGGGTCTTGATCGCCCCGAGGTCGATGGGCGTATCGCCGATGACGACGCCGCCGGGCTCCTTCAGTTTGTTCTGTTGCAGCACCAGCTTGCCGTACTGCTTGAGCATGGCGGCGGGGATGCGCGAACCATCATCGAACCACCACAGCAGGTCCGACGGCCTCGCCTCTTCGCCCAACAGATAGTGGTTCACCACCGATGACCAGATCAGGTCGTTGGCGCGCACGGTCGAGAACAGCTTGGTCAGGTCGTGGGCTTCGACATAGCCCTTGTCATCGAGATAGCGATCGAAGGTCTGAAGTTCATTGTCGCCGATGAACACCGACCACTCGCCGATGTTCTTGAAGTCCACCAGGGTGGCGATCAGGGTCGCCGAGGCGATGCGCTCGCCCTGCCCGCGCGCGGCCAGCAGGCCCATGGCAATGGCCGAGAGCGTCCCGCCGAGGCAATAGGAAACGAGGTCCACGTCCGTCTCGCCGGTGGCCTGTTCGATGGCGTCCAGCGACACCAGGACGCCGTCCTTGACGTAGTCACCCAGATCCTTGGCCGCGAGCTGCTCGGTCGGATTGACCCAGGAGATGACAAAGACCGTGTGGCCCTGGTCGACCAGCCATTTCAGGTAGGACGACTTCGGGGTCAGGTCGAACAGATAGTATTTGTTGACCAGCGGCGGCACGAACAGCAGCGGGCGGCGGTACACGGTGTCCGTGGCCGGCGCATACTGGATCAGCTGCATCAGGTCGTTTTCGAACACCACGGCGCCCGGCGTGGCGGCAATGTTGACGCCCAGCTCGAAGTCCGTCGGCGCACGGCGCTTCACCAGCCCCTGCCCCTGGGCCAGGTCTTCCAACAGGTTGGAGAACCCCGTCATCAGGTTCAGCCCGCCGGTCTCCAGCGTCTTGCGCACGACCTCGGGGTTGGTGTGGGCGTAGTTGGATGGCGAGAGCGCGTTCAGGAACTGTTTGGAGAAGAAGTCGACCTGGGCACGGGTCTTCTCATCGAGATTGGTCTCGGCGACCAGGTCCTGCAGCTGCTGGGAGCCCAGCAGATAGGCCTGCTTCAGATAGTCGAAGACCGGCTCGTCGGACCAGGCGGCGGCCGAGAAGCGGCGGTCACCCTTGGCGGGCTGCATCATGGGGTCGGGCGCTTCGCCCGACGCGCGCGCGGCCATCACGCCCCACAGCGCGGCCCAGTCGCGCATGCCACGCGCCTGGGCTTCGATCAGGCGGGAAGGGTCGGACCAAAGGCCGAGGCTGAACTCGCTGAAGGCCTTGGCCACGGCGAAGGGATCGTAGGGCAGGGTCTGGGGCGTCACGGCGCGCGCAGCGGCGGCGCGAACGGCGGCGTCGGCGTTCTCGGCCAGCTTCATCAGCTGGCTGGCTGCCGCGACCGGGTCAGGAAACTGGGGGGTCGTCTGGAAGACGGACGAGGGGGGAACAGGTTTGTCCGTCATGGAAGTCTCGCGTTTCGGCGTTAGTTCGCCAGCAGTTGGTCCACGGCGTCGCAATCACGCGGGGCCACGAACAGGAATGCCAGCATACGGTCCGGGTTGCTCTGCGCCCAGTGGGGTTCGGGGTCGCGGGAGGCGTCGATCAGCTTCGCGATCGACACGAAGCGGCCGGCGGTGTCGGCGGTCGGGACGGGAAAACCAGCGTCGAAGGGCATGACAGGGCTCGCGGTTGGAACACCACCCTTATCTCACAGCGTTTTCTCATATACGATGAGATAGATTGCTCATTCATTGTGCGGAAATACACACACCTCCATGCCGGACTTCGACTGGAACAATCTGAGGGCCTTCCTGGCCGTCGCGCGCACCGGACGGCTGACGGCGGCGGCCGCCCGGCTGGGGGCCGACCACGCCACCGTCTCGCGAAGGGTGACGGCGCTGGAGGGGTCGCTGCGGGCGCGGCTGTTCGACCGCAGTCCCACCGGATACGCGCTCACGCCCCACGGCGAGAGCCTGATGCCCCGGGCCGAGGCGATAGAGAGCCTTGCCCTGGCCGCCCAGGCCGAGGTCGGCGAGAGCGACATGCGCGTCACTGGAGCCGTCCGCATTGGCGCGCCCGAAGGTTTCGGCAGCTACTTCCTGGCCCCGCGCATGGCGGCGCTGGCGGACCGGCATCCGGAACTCGAGATCCAGCTGGTGGCCATCCCGGGTCTGGTCAGCCTGTCCAAGCGCGAAGCGGACATCGCCGTGACCCTCAGTCCGCCCCGCGAGGGGCGGCTGCTCACCCGCAAGCTCACCGACTATCGCCTCAGCCTTTATGGCGCGCACGCCTACCTCGACGCGCGAGCGCCGATCACCACCCGCGCCGACCTCGGCGACCACCGCTTCATTGGCTACATCGAAGACCTGCTCTACGCGCCCGAGCTGGACTACATGGAAGCCCCCGATGTCGAGATCCACGTGCGGCTGAAGAGCTCAAACCTGATCGCCCAGTTGCAGGCGGCAGTCGCTGGCGCCGGCCTGTGCGTGCTGCCCGACTTCATCGCCGCCCATGACCCGCGCCTGCGTCGCGTCCTGCCAGACCTGGTCGGACTCGAACGCAGCCTGTGGCTGGTCACCCACCAAGACCTGAAGGCGCTCGCCCGCATCCGCGCCGTCACCGACTTCATGGTCGAACAGGTGAGGGGCGCTCGCCCCGCCTTCCTGGGCGTGGCGGCGTGACCCGGCCCACATTCGGCGAGCTGGTCGCCGCCAGCGCCCGGATCGGCTGTCTGGGCTTCGGCGGCCCGGCCGGCCAGATCGCCCTGATGCACCGCGTCTTCGTCGAGGAGAAGCGCTGGTTGGACGAGGCGCGCTACCTGCACGCGCTGAGCTTCTGCATGCTGCTGCCCGGCCCCGAGGCGCAGCAGCTGGCGACCTACATCGGCTGGCGCCTGCACGGTGTCCGGGGCGGGATCGCGGCGGGCCTGCTCTTCGTCCTGCCCGGCGCCCTGGTCGTGTTCGGGCTGAGCTGGCTCTACGCCCTTTATGGCCAGACCGCGTGGATGGCTGCGGCCTTTGTCGGCGTGAAGGCGGCGGTGCTTGCCCTGGTCACCGAGGCTCTGCTGCGGATCGGCAAACGCGCGCTGAAGGGCTGGGGCGACGCCGCCGTCGCCATCGCGGCCTTCCTGGCGCTGTCCCTGTTCGGCCTGCCCTTCCCGCTGGTGATCCTGGCCGCCGGCCTTTACGGCGCGGTGGCAATCCGGCGCCCGCCGCCGGATGTCGAGGCCGACCCCGCCCCCCAACCCCGCGCCGGTCGCGCCCTGTTATCTGCGGCGCTGTGGGGCGCGGTCTGGCTGGCGCCGTTGGCGACGGTCATGCTGCTGCTAGGCCCCGACCATCTGCTGAGCGAATTGGGCCAGACCTTCTCGACGCTGGCGGTCGTGACCTTCGGCGGGGCCTATGCCGTGCTGGCCTATCTGCAGCAGACGGCCGTGGAGGGTCACCACTGGCTGACCACCGCCCAGATGATCGACGGCCTGGGGCTGGCGGAAACGACGCCGGGACCCCTCATCCTGGTCAACCAATTCGTGGGCTTCATGGCCGGCTGGCGCGAGGGCGGGCTGGGTCTGGCCGTCGCCGGCGCGGCTATCGCGTCGTGGCAGACCTTCGCGCCGTCCTTCATGTTCATCTTCGCCGGAGCGCCCTACGCAGAGGCCCTGCGCCGCAACGCCGCCCTTTCCGGCGCGCTGCATGCGATCACCGCCGGGGTCTTGGGCGTGATCGCCAACCTGGCCCTGGGCTTTGGCCAGCACATCCTGTTCACGCGCGGCGCGGCCTGGACCACACCCTGGGGCAGCGGATTCTACTGGCCCGACATCGCCAGCCTGCAATGGCTGCCTGTCTCACTGGCGCTCGCGGCGGGGTTCGCCCTGATCCGCTTCAAGGCCAATGTGCTGGTGGTCATCCTGGTTTGCGCAGCGGTCGGACTGATCCCGTTGCTGATCGCCGCAGCCTAGCGCAGCTTCAGGCGCACGATAACGGCCGGGCCGGGCGGATTGCGGCGCAGGGCGCCCTCGTCGGTGAAGTCGGTCCATTGGCTGCGACCGATGAACACCAGGTCGTCGCCCACCACCACGCCGGAAGTGGGCTCTTCGATGTTGGGCAGATTGGCCGCAAGCACCGACCAGCCTTCCACACGAGTGGCCGCGGGGTCGAGCTTGAGGCGGACCACGCGCTGGGGCGCGACGCCGTTCTGGAAGGCGATCAGGTCGGCCCCGTCGCGGATCAGACCGTCGGTTCCGAGCAGCGAGGCGTTGACGGGAACCGGCATGCGCGAGACCGCACCGGTGGCGACGTCGACCACGTTCAGGCCCGAGGAATAGTCGGCCACGATCAGCCGCTTGCCGTCAGGCGTGACCACCAGGCCCTGCGGCGAACCCAGGGCGCCGGGCGCGACGAGGCGGTCCAGGGCAGCGGCCCCGGGCGCCAAGCGCCAAATCTCGCCGGTGATGGAATCGGAGACATAGACCGTCCCGTCCGGTCCCACAGTCAGGTCGCCGAAGGCGCGGCCGGCCGGCCCAGGCGCGGCGGGCGCCTCGTAGCGGGTCAGCAGGCGGCCGCTGGCCAGGTCTATTTTCAGGACGGCCGCGCGGCCGCGGCGGTCGGCCGGCAGATCCTTGGCCTGGGGCAGGCCGGACGACGCGGCCCACAGCACGCCTTGGGCGGTATCCAGCGCCAGACCCTGGACGGCGTCAGCGTCCGCGCGGGCGTCAAGGAATCGAACCAGCCGCTTGTCATTTCTGACCGCCACGATGGTGCGGCCGTGCACGCCCGAAATCAGCCACTGCCGGCGCTTTTCGTCCCAGACCACGCCCTCGGCGATGAACGGGCCCTCCATGGACCCGACGATCTCAAGCTGTCCGACGGGCGCAGCGTTGGCGTTGAACTGGCGCAGGACCGGCGCGAAATCACTTTCGATCGCCATACGTTCGAGCACGGGGTCCGTGGTGACGTCGGTCGAGAGCCCAAAGCCGGCGTAGCGGCCCACCAGGGCCATGGCGGCCGGCAGTTGATCCTGGGCGGCCTCGACCTTGGCGCGCAGCAGGGTCAGGCCCGGATGATTGGGAATGAGGACGTCAGCCTCGGCGAGCTTGCGCGCCGCCACCTCCATGTCGCCGTTGTTGATGGCGGCGACGCCTTCGGCGCGCAGCCGGCGGAAGTCGGCTACGGGTCCTGCGGGCGCGCTTTGCGCCCAGGCGGCGGCGCCTACTAGCGCGACAGCGGCGCCGATCATCCAGGCTCTGAGCGTCATCTCGGCATCCCCTTCGGATCGGTTGCCCTAACCGTCGCATATGACAGTTCACTGACAATCGGTCAGCGAACGGTGGAGCCTGTCTAGCCGATCACGCGGCGATTCACAAAGAATTCTCTTATAATTCAACGTCGTAAAACTACGTACGCCAATGCCAGCGGGTGAGCGTGAAACAACGACAGATGCAAACAATCCCAACGGGCGGCACCTAGAGCTGGGGGTGATTGTCGGCGCGGAACTGGAACATGAAATAGGGCGGGATGCAGGTTCCCTTGCCGGGGACGGAGCCGGACAGCTCGAACTGCTGGGTGCAGATGTAGTCGTCGCGGCAAGGATTTCGGGCGTCACAGGCGTGCATCCCGGCCGGCGCCGTGTTCTCGCGCAGGCAGTAGTAGAAGTCGTTGCGGTGCGCGCGCAGACAATCGTTCCAGCCGCTCGACGCCACGCGCCCACAGGTCGCCTCGCCGGGCAGCCGTTCGCAGCTGGACAGCCGCAGCATGCCGCCGGGGAAGCCACCGGTTCTGTCGGCCGAATCGTACTCCTGGTGCGACGCCACCAGGTCGGATCGCTGTTCCCAGGGCGCCGGGCGGAAGGCGGGGTCGCGGACGTAACGGTCCTGGCCATAGACCGCCGAGGTCACGCGGCCCGACTGCATGGGTTCGCCGATGCGCGCCGGGCCGTCGGTGAAGCAGGCGCCGATGCCGGGCTGGCGGCTGGTCTCGAAAGTGACCTGGCACTTCAGGCCCGGATTGCAGCTCCAGCCCGCAAAGCCTGGATCCGGAGCGCCGCCGGCCGGCGGGCGGTAGCAGGCCGCGCCCCAGCCGCCGATCAGCTGGGTGCCGCGCAGGTCGACGGAATAGATCACATCGGGCCGGGCCGAGAAGCTACGGAAGAAGGACGGCGCCCTGCCGCGCGCGAAGGCCGTCACCACTGCGCGGCGTCGCGGCAGGTCTCCGAAAAACTGGGCCGAAGCCGGCACCGCCACGGCGTTGGCCGCCAGCCGTCCTGCCCGGTCCGCACCAGTGAAGTGAAAGCCGGCGATGGCGCGGGTCTGGTGACAGCCGGTGCAGCTATGTTCACGCAGGCGCATGCGGAAGGCGGCCGGCGAGGTCAGGGTGGCGAAGGGCTCGCCGGTGGCGGCGCGGCGCGCGATGGCGTCTGTGATGGCCGTGTCGTCAGGCAGGAAGCCTTCGAACGGGTCGTTAGCGGACCGGCTGGCCCCGCCCGGCGCCACCGAGATCGCCCGGTTGGCCAGGAAGCGGTGCGGGATGACGAGCATGCCCCGGTCCAGGTCCTTGAGCGCCGCATCGCTCATCAGGAACTCCTGGAACTGACGCAGGGTCTCGGGATTGGCCAGCCGCTCGCGGTCCACCTGGTTTTCCATCCGCGAGATCAGGAAGGCGCCGGTGGCCTCGTCCCAACCGAACACGCGCAGCAGATACTCCGCGTGGGTGCCGAAATCGGTCTTGCCCGACGCGCCCAGCCGCAAGGCCTGCATGTTCAGCTCTACCCGATCGACCAGCCGCATCTCCAGCCCGCGCAGGGCGCCGCCCGGACCGGTCAGGCGCGTGGCGTAGGCCTCCGCGCTTTCGCCGGAAAGCCGCGCCATGCCGGTCCAGCGCTGGGCCAGCTGGGTGCAGGTCACGGCGTCGCCGTTGCGGCGCGCGGCAAGCACCAGGTTAAGCGTCATGGGCATGCGCGAGGACACCGTGCGCCCCGCCTCGCCCAGCACCGGGTTTTCGTAGCCCAGCCCGTAGATCAGCCGGACCTCGCCGCAGCCGCCATGGGTGCGCGCCTCGCGCACGATGAAGGCGCGATCCATGCGGTTGACCACCCCGATCAGCTGGAAGGTCGAGTTGGATTTGGTGGTGATGTAGTCCTTGTTGAACCGCGCCCACGGCGCCGCCTGGGCGGTGGGCTCAAGGCTGTCGGCGTTGATGGTCGCCAGGTCCTGGACGATGGTGCGGCCCACCACCGAAAAGGCCCCGCGGGCGAAGAGCTCGCTGTTCAGCGTGACGCCGTCGGGATTGCGCGCGGGCCGCACGCCATTGGGCGGTCGCACCACTTCCGCCAGCGACAGGCCGTGTTTCTCCAGGGCGGCGAGCACTTCGGGGTCGAGGACGGCGAGGCTGGCCGCGAGGCTCTCGCCGGCGTCGACCGGCGTCGGCGCGGGCTTGGCGCGCACGGCTGGGCCGGCGATCAGGACGGCGGCGAGCGCCGCGAGTGCAGCGACCCAGAGCAGGGCGTGGCGCGCCGCCCCGTTCATGCGTGGATGTCCACGTCCTTGCGGTCCTTCACGAAGATCGCGCCCACGACGACGGTCAGCAGCGCCACCCCGATCGGGTACCAGAGGCCTTTGTAGATATCGCCGGTGGCCGCCACGATGGCGAAGGCCGTGGTGGGCAGGAAGCCGCCGAACCAGCCGTTGCCGACGTGATAGGGCAGCGACATGGAGGTGTAGCGGATGTTGGTCGGGAACATCTCTACCAGGGCCGCGGCAATCGGCCCGTAGACCATGGTCACATAGAGCACGAGCAAGAAGAGCAAGCCAACGACCAGCGGCCGGTTGACCTCCGAGGACTCCGCCTTGGCCGGGTAGCGCGCAGCGGCTAGCGCCGTGGCCATCTCGGTCTCCCAAGCGGTCTTCGCCGCGTCGAACCCGGGCTTGGGCAGGGCCTCGCCGTGGAAGCTGCGGACGACGGCGTCGCCGATGTGGACCTCGGCGACCGAACCGGCCGGCGCGGCGATGTTGGCGTAGTTGATCCCCGCCTTGGCCAGGTACGACTTGGCCAGGTCGCAGGACGAGTTGAAGGCCGCCTTGCCGACGGGATCGAACTGGAAGGAACAGTCGGCGGGGTCGGCCACGACGGTCACCGGTGACGTGGCGACGGCGTGGGCCAGGCGCGGGTTAGCCGCCGCCGTCAACGACTTGAAGATCGGAAAATAGGTCGCCGCCGCCAGCAGGCAGCCGATGAGGATGATCGGCTTGCGCCCCACCTTGTCCGACAGCCAGCCGAAGAAGACGAAGAAGGGGGTGGCGGCCAGAAGCGCCACCGCCACCAGTATGTTGGCCAAGGCGCCGTCGACCTTCAGCGTCTTCTCCAGGAAGAACAGAGCGTAGAACTGGCCGGTGTACCAGACCACCGCCTGGCCGGCGCTGAGGCCCAGAAGGGCGATAATCACCAGTTTCAGGTTCGGGCCCTTGAGGAAGCTGTCCTTGAGGGGCGTGGTCGAGGCGCGGCCTTCGTCTTTCATGCGCTGGAAGGCGGGGCTCTCGGCCAGCTTGAGCCGGATCCAGAGCGAGACGCCCAGCAGCAGGACCGAGACCAGGAACGGGATGCGCCAGCCCCAGTCCTTGAAGGCCTCCTCGCCGATGGTCAGGCGCACGCCCAGGATCACCAGCAGGCTGAGCATCAGGCCGGCGGTGGCGGTGATCTGGATAAAGGAGGTGTAAAAGCCGCGCTTGCCGTGCGGCGCGTGCTCGGCGACGTAGGTGGCCGCCCCGCCGTACTCGCCGCCCAGGGCGAGGCCCTGCAACAGGCGCATCGCCACCAGCAGGATCGGCGCGGCCACGCCGATGGCGGCGTAGCTGGGCAGGCAGCCGACCACGAAGGTCGAGAGCCCCATCAGCAGCATGGTCACCAGGAAGGTGTTCTTGCGCCCCCACAGGTCACCCAGCCGGCCGAAGAACACCGCCCCGAACGGCCTGACCGCAAAGCCGGCGGCGAAGGCCAGCAGGGCGAATATGTAGCCGGTGGTCTGGTTCACGCCGGAGAAGAACTGGGCCGTGATGACGGCGGCCAGCGAGCCGTAGAGGTAGAAGTCGTACCACTCGATGACGGTGCCGACCGACGAGGCCAGGATCACCATCCGGTCGTCGCGGTCGATGGGCCGGTCGGCAAGGGTCGTATCGGTCACAGACATCCCTCCCCGGGGTGAGGAGGAGGTTAGTCGATTCAGCGGTCGGGGCTACCTGTGTAATCGGGAGACAACCCTGACCCGCAGAGCAGTTGATGCAAGTGGTCTCACGGGACGTTTAGCATCGACGCCGCGCATCACGGCGCGCCGGTCAGATCGCCCAACCTGCGGACCTGGAAGCTCTTCGCCCGCGGGGACGGCGCTAACAGAGCATCGCCGCCGCCCGCGCCGCGCCCAGCAGCGCCGCGTATGGGCGCATGATCACCCGGCTGGGGATCGCGGCAAGGTAGTCGCGGAAGCGGCCCTTGGCCTCGAAGCGTGAACGGAAGGCGCTGGCCTGTAACAGGCCGACGATCCGGGGCGCGATGCCCCCGGCCACCAGCACGCCTCCGGTGGCCCCATAGGCCAGGGCGAGGTCGCCCGCGACGCTGCCGAATATGGCGCAAAATCGGTCTACCGTTCGCAGGGCCGCGGGATCTCCAGCCAGGGCGGCGGCGGTGATCCTGGCGGAGGGCGTGGATTCAGCCGGGCGTCCCTCTATGGCCTGCAGGCACTCGTGCAACTCATCCAGACCCGCGCCGGACAGGATGCGTTCGATCGAAACCCGACCGTGGCGCGCGGCGAGCCGGTGAAGCAGTTCGGCCTCCACCTCGTCGGTCGGCGCA
>JANNVY010000112.1:0-2394 GCA_031408375.1 Pseudomonadota bacterium
GGGCCGAAGTCCTGGAAGGCCGGCACTTCGAATCCCGCGGCGGCTACCTGCGCGGCGACCTCGTCCAGCGCCGCGTGGCTGTCGGCGCGGAAGGCTATGTGGTTGAGGCCAACGCCGCGGCGCCGGTAGGCCTGGTCGGTCACCTCGGCCTGCTTCAGGTCCAGCGCCTGGCCGGCTCCGTTGACCCAGACGTGGTCACGGGACTTCGTAAGGCCCAACGCGCCCATCACGGTGGCGTACCAGGGCAGGCTGGCGTCCAGGTCCGAGACCATGATGACGGCGTGATCGAAGGTCATGGGCGAGGCTCCCGGTGAGCCTGAAAGATAGGGAGCCGGTTCCGGCAGCAAACCCCTTGGCAGAGCCAACGACGAGGGCGTCGCACCACTTACAGGAACGAATACGGGTCCACGTCCACCCGGACCCGCACGCTGGCGGGCGCCTTCACCCGGGCCAGCCAGGTGGAAACGTAGCTCTGGATGTCGACGTTGCGGTCGGCGCGGACCAGCAGGCGTTTGCGCCGGCGCCCGCGCACCAGGGCCAGTGGGGCGTCGGCCGGGCCGTAGACTTCGACTCCTGTCCCGTTGGGAATGGCGGCCGCCAGGTCGCGGGCGACCTTCTCCAGGGCTGACGGATTTTCGCTCGACAGCACGATGGCGCACAGGCGACCGAATGGCGGCAGGCGCGAGTCCTCGCGCCCCGCCATCTCGGCGGCGATGAAGGCGTCGCGGTCGCCCGCCGCCAAGGCCTGCATCACCGGGTGTTCCGGCGCGTAGGTCTGGATCAGGGCGCGGCCCGGCCGGTCCTTGCGCCCCGCCCGCCCGGTGGCCTGGGCCAGCAGCTGGAAGGTGCGCTCGCCCGCGCGCAGGTCGCCGCCGCGCAGGCCCAGGTCCGCGTCGACCACGCCCACCAGGGTCAGGTTGGGGAAGTTGTGGCCCTTGGCGGCGGCCTGGGTGGCCACTAGCACGTCGATCTCGCCCGCCGCCATCGACTCGATCAGGGCGCGGGCCGACTTGCCGTCCGGAGCGGTGTCGGACGAGAAGACCACGACGCGCGCCTCCGGGAAGAGCGAGCGCACCTCCTCCTCCACCCGCTCGACCCCGGGACCGACCGAGGTCAGGGAGTCCTTGGCTCCGCAGGCCGGACAGGCGGCGGGCTTGGCCATGGAGAAGCCGGTCAGGTGGCAGACCAGCTTGCCGGTGTAGCGATGCTCCACGAGCCAGCTGTCGGTGTCGGGCGCCGTCATGCGGTGGCCGCAGGAACGGCAGATGACCAGCGGCGCATAGCCCCGGCGGTTGAGGAAGAGCAGGCTCTGTTCGCCCCGCGCGAAGGTCTCGGCCATGGCCTCGACCAGGGCCGGCGACAGCCAGTGGCCGGGCTGCGGCGGGGTCTCACGCAGGTCCACGAGCGTCACGTCGGGCATGACCGCGACCCCGTGGCGCGCCGACAGCTTCAGCCAGGCGTAGCGGCCGGTCTCGGCGTTGCGCAGGGTCTCCAGCGAGGGCGTGGCCGAGGCCAGGACGCAGGCGGCGCCCTCGATCGAGGCGCGCGCCACGGCCAGGTCGCGGGCCTGGTAGACGAACCCCTCGTCCTGCTTGAACGAGCCGTCGTGCTCCTCGTCGACCACGATCAGGCGCAGCTTGCGGAAGGGCAGGAACAGCGCCGAGCGGGCCCCGACGACGATGCGCGCCTCGCCCCGCGCCACCGCCTCCCAGACCAGCCGGCGGCGGGGCGGCGGCACGGCGGAATGCCACTCGGCCGGGGCCGCGCCGAAGCGCGCCTCGAAACGGGCGATGATGGCCTGGGTCAGCGCGATCTCGGGCAGCAGCACCAGCACCTGGGCGTCGGGCTCGTCGCGCAGCAACGCGGCGGCGGCCTCCAGATAGACCTCGGTCTTGCCCGAGCCGGTCACCCCGTCCAGCAGCACCGGCTGGTGGCCGCCCTTGCGCACCATCGCCTTCACCGCCTCGGCTGCGGCGGCCTGGCTGGGGTTGAGGGTCGCGGGCGCGAAGTCGGGATCGGGCTGGGCGAAGCGCTCGGTGTTGTCGACCTCGACGATCTTGATGACGCCCTCGTCGATCAGGGATTTCACCACGCCGGAGGACACGCCCGCCAGCCGGGCCAGTTCCGCCGCGCTGGTCGCCGACGCGTCGGCGAGCGCGGCGATCACCGCCTCGCGCGCCGGGGTCAGCTTCGCCGGGGCCGCGCCCGTCGGTTTCAGCATTTTCAGCGGCCGGGGCCTCGGCGCCCCCAGCCCGCGCAGGGCCACGCGCAGGACATCGCCGGGCGAGCTGAGCGTCCAGCGCGCCACCCAGCGCACGAACTCCACCGCCGATTCGGGCAGGGCCGGGTCGTCGATGACCCCCAGGACCTCCTTCAGAGGCCGGTTGTGGCCGG
>JANNVY010000113.1:0-2560 GCA_031408375.1 Pseudomonadota bacterium
CGCCGACGGCTGGGAAGCCCGCCTGATCAAGCACCTGGGGCAGAGCGCTCACCGGGTTCTGGGCGTGATCCGCAAGAGCAACCGCGAGACCCGCGTCGAGCCGGTGGACCGCAAGTCCAAGGAGACCCTGTTCATCCCCGCCGCCGAGGTCGGAGACCTGAAGGACGGCGACCTGGTGCTGGCCGCGGTTCAGCCGTCGAAGCAGCGCTACGGCCCCAAGCCCGGCAAGATTCTGGAAGTGGTCGGCCGCGAGGACCAGCCGCGCGCCGCCTCCCTGATCGCCATCCACGCCCACGGCATCCCCACCGGCTTTTCCGAACAGGCCGAGGCTGAGGCAGGCGAGTCCAAGCCACCTGAGCTGAATGCGCGCACCGACCTGCGTGACCTGCCGCTGATCACCATCGATCCGCCTGACGCGCGCGACCACGACGACGCCGTCTACGCCCACCCCGACGACGACGCCCGCAACAAGGGCGGCTGGGTCGTCTGGGTCGCCATCGCCGACGTCGCCGCCTACGTCCGCGCCGGCTCGGCGCTGGACCGCGAGGGGCGCGAGAAGGGCAACTCGACCTATTTCCCCGACCGGGTCGAGCCGATGCTGCCCCACCGCCTGTCCAGCGGCCTGTGCAGCCTGGTGCAGGGCGAGAACCGCGCCTGCCTGGCCGTGCGCATGGTCTTCAACCCGCAGGGCAAGAAGACCGGCCACAAGTTCGTGCGCGGCCTCATGCGCTCGCAGGCCAAGCTCAGCTACGAGCAGGCCCAGAACGCCATCGACGGGCGGCCCGACGACCAGACCGGCCCCCTCCTCCCCACCATCCTCAAGCCGCTGTGGGAGGCCTATGCCTGCATGAAGCGCGGCCGTGAGGCCCGTCAGCCGCTCTCGATTGAATCGATGGAGCGGAAGATTTCGATCAATCCGGCCGGTGAGATCGTCTCGATCACGCCCCGCGCCGCGCTCGAGGCCCACAAGCTCATCGAAGAGATGATGATCCAGGCCAATGTCGCGGCGGCCGAGGAACTGGAGAAGCGCCGCGTGCCCCTGATCTACCGGGTCCACGACACCTCCAGCCAGGAGAAGGTCTTCAACCTGGCCGACTTCCTGTCGACCATCGGCATCCCCTGGAACAAGGGCGAGCCGCCGACGACCAAGCGGTTCAACAAGCTACTGGCCGAGACCCGCGAAGGGCCGCACGCCGACATCGTCAACGAGGTGGTGCTTCGCACCCAGATGCAGGCGATCTACTCGCCTGAGAACATCGGGCACTTCGGCCTCAACCTCGACCGCTACGCCCACTTCACCTCGCCGATCCGCCGCTACGCCGACCTGATTGTGCACCGGGGACTGATCCGGGGCCTGAACCTCGGCAACGACGGATTGAGCGATCGCGAGATCGCCGAGCTGTCGGGCATCGCCGAGCACGTAACCGCCACCGAGCGCCGCTCCATGGCCGCCGAACGCGACGCTACCGATCGGTATGTCGCGGCCTTCCTGCAGGATCGGATCGGCGCGACCTTCGAGGGGCGGATCACGGGGGTCACGCGGTTCGGGCTGTTCATCCGCCTCGACGAGACCGGCGCCGACGGGCTGGTTCCTGTCTCAAGCCTCGGCGACGAATACTTCCACCACGACGACCGCGCCCATGCCCTGGTCGGCGAGCGCTCCGGCGCGCGCTGGACCCTGGGCCGCAAGGTCGAGGTGCGCCTGCGCGAAGCGACCCCGCTCACCGGCGGCCTGTTGTTCGAGATGTTGAGCGAGCCAGAGGCAGCTGACCCCAACGCCCCGCGCCCCCGCCTGGGCGTCCGCCAGCAGGCCGGCAAGCCGCGCGGCAAGGGCCGCCCCGGTGGTCCGAAGCCTGGGCCTGGCCCGCGTGGCAAGGAGCGCCCGCCCGGCAAGCCGAAGAACATCTCGCGCGGAAAGAAGCGGCGCTGACGTGAGCACACCGTTCGACAGCGGGTCGGACCTGACCGACGCGCCCAAGGTGGCCGGCGCGAAGCTGCGGCCCAAGGACGCCGCAACGCTCATTCTGGTGCGCCGCGAGGGGCCTGAGCCCTGCGTGCTGATGGGCCGGCGCGCCAAGGGCCACGTCTTCATGGCGTCCAAGTGGGTGTTCCCCGGCGGCCGGGTGGACCGCACCGACTACCATGCACCCTCGGCCACGGATCTGGACCCGGCGCAGGCGGCCCTGCTGACGCGGGGCGCCCGGCCATCGCTGGCGCGGGCGCTGGCGCTGGCGGCTGTGCGCGAGACCTTCGAAGAGACCGGCCTGCTGGTGGCGCGCGAGGCCCCGTCCCGGCCCGGCTCAGGCCCTTGGCGAGAATTCCTCGGCCGCGGCGCCCTGCCCGATCTGGAGCCGCTCACCTACATCGCCCGCGCCATCACCCCACCGGGCCGCGCGCGCCGCTTCGACGCCCGCTTCTTCATCGCCGGCGCTGAGGCCCTGTTGAGCCTGGAGCGATCCGAAGGCTGCGGGGAACTGGACGAGATCGCCTGGATCGAGCTGTCGAATACCGGCGACCTGGACCTGCCCGCCATCACCCGCTTCGTGCTGTCAGAGGTGAA
>JANNVY010000114.1:0-4204 GCA_031408375.1 Pseudomonadota bacterium
CGCATTGGCCTCGCGTTCGGCCCGGACAGTCTCCAGCCGCTGGTAGTCCCGATCAGGCTGGCCGTTTTCGTTGAGCAGGTCGAGCACCGCGTCGGCGAGCTTACGCCGCGCGCCTTCGGAGGGCAGGCGATAGAAGACCCAGGCGCCGTCGGGGAAGCGTTCGATCAGGCCGGCTTCGCTCATCAGCTTGAGATGGCGCGACACGCGCGGCTGACTCTGCTCGAGGATTCCCGACAGCTCCATGACCGAGAGCTCTTCCAGCGCCAGCAGGGCGAGGATGCGCAACCGGGTCGGCTCACCGGCCGCCCGCAGGACGTCAACTGCCTCGTCAGCGCTCAGATTCATAGGTCATATAAGGATATCTTTATGTCTTTATGGCAAGTCGAAACATTGACAAGCCTGGCAGGGCGTCAATCACTAATCGCTCGATCTGGAGACACTCAGATGGCTCGTTGGCCCTTGCACGCCGCCGCCCTGGCCTTGCTGGTCGCCGCCTTGACCCCGATCACGCCGGCGGTCGCCGCGGCGGGGCTGAAGATGATCAATGTCCACGGCGACCCCAGGATCCTCCTGGTTCTGACGCCCAATCACACGGCGTCGGGACGGATCGAGGACGACGTTCGCCTCGTGAACCGTTCCGGCGAGCCCTACTGCTTCCGCTTCGAGGTCTATGACGATGCCTGGGTCCATGTGCCGCGTCGGGTTTCGATCGTCACCGCGCCGCCCAACAGCGCCTACCGGGTCGTCAAGCTGGGCATCTATGCCCCAGGCTCGAAATACCGATTCAAGTTCAACGGGGTTTATCTGAAGGACTCCGGCGCGACCGACTGCCGCCGGGCCCAGTTCCCGTCATCGACCGCCGGCTAGACTGGTTTCCTGATCCCGCCGCGAGAGCCGGTCGGCGATCACCAGGCCGATCCCGAGACAGGCGATCACCACCACCTCGGCCAGGTCCGTGACAATGTAGCGCGGCGCCCCGGTCAGGGTCAGGACCGCGAGCCCCAGCAGAACCCCGGCGAATGCGACGGCCTGGCAGACGAGGGCAGTTCGCGCGCCGCCATGCAGCGATGCATAGAGCAGGACCAGGCCGCAAACGCCCTCGATCACGGCCGCCGGCAGGATGCGCGGGCCCACGAGCCAGGGGACCGGCAGGCCCACGTGGCTGGCCGAGGCCAGGATGAAGATCACGGCTTCGACGCCCAGCAGAATTTTCAGCAGCCTGTCCATCGCCCGACAATGGCGCGAGGAGCGGCGCCCAGGCAAGACATCGCCCCTATTCGGCGACCGGCGTCTTCAGGGGTTCGCCCGCGAAGTGGGCCGCCAGATTGGCCATCATCAGCCCCAGCATGCCCTGCACCGCTTCGTTGGTGGCGCCGCCGGTGTGAGGCGTCAGCACCGTGTTGGGCACATCCAGCCAGCGGATCGCCGGGGTCGGCTCCTCGACGAAGACATCGAGCGCGGCGAAGCCCAGCTTGCCCGACCGCAGCAGGTCGATCAGCGCGTCCTCGTCCACCACCTGACCGCGCGAGACATTGACCAACAGGCCTTCCGGGCCGAGCGCCTCCATCACCTCGCGCGAGATCAGGCCACGGTTGCTGTCGTCGGCGCGGCAGGCCACGGCCAGGATGTCGCTCTTGCGGGCCAGCTCGACTAGGTCCCCGACCCTGGGCCAGGGCATGTCAGGCTTGGGGTTCGGACCCCACCACGACACCTGTATGCGGCAGGCCTCGGCGCGTTTCGCAAGCGCCTGGCCGATGAGCCCCAGGCCCACGATCCCCAGTCGCTGGCCATGCATGGACCGGGTGATGGTGCGGCTCTCCAGCATCCAGCCACCGCCACGCACCGCCCGATCACCTGGGACGATCTCGCGCCGCGATCCCAGAATTAGGCCCAGCGCATGATCGGCGACATCCTCGTGGTTGACGCCCGGCGCGTGAGCCACCTGCAACCCCCGCGCCCGCGCCCAGGCCACGTCGATGCCGTCATAACCCGAGGTGAAGCAGGCGATCAGACCCAGATTGGGCAGGCTTTCGATCAGGTGTTTGTCGAGTTCGAACTCGCCGGCCACAACCAGCGCCCCGATCGCCGGCGCGGCCTCCACGGGCGGGCCCTCCCAGAAGCGGTGCACCGTGTAGGCGCTTTCCAGGAAGGCGGTCAGCGGCGCGAGGTGACGCTGCATGATCAGGATGGCGGGCTTGTCGCTCATGGCCCTTCGATAGGCTCCCGCAGATCCAGATCGTCAAGCCGCACGCGGCCAAACGCCATGATCAGCACCTTCAGCTCAGGTTCAACGACCAGCGCCGCGGCCTCCGCCGGCGGGCCCCAGCGGCGCACCCGCTGATCCTTCTCGGGCCAGTCATCGCCTTCGAGGGTCACCCGCAGCGGGAAGACCGCGACCTCGACCTGGCGATCCTTGCCGGACTTCAGCCGCTTGGCGTAGCGGTAGGTTCCGACGGGACGTTGGGCGATCCATCCGTCCAGCCCCGCCTCCTCGTGCGCCTCGATCCGGGCCGCCTCGTGCGGCGCCTTGCCCCTCATGGGCCAACCCTTGGGGATGACCCAGCGCCGGGTCTCACGCGACGTGATCAGCAGGATCTCGACCCCGCCGAGGCCGGGCCTGAACGGGAGCGCCGCGTACTGGACCTTGCGTTCGCGCCGCGTGCTCAACCCGTCACCACCGTCCCGTTCGATTGCACTCCACGCTTGTTCGAGCGCCGGCGCAAGCAGTCCGGCAACGGAGCGATTCGGCCAGCCGATTCAACCGACCAGCGCCGACGCCTAAATGAAGAGGAAGTCCGACGCGTCGATCTGGCCGACTGTCACGCCCGTAAGTGTAATCGTCGATCCGTCCGGCAAAGACACCAGGGCCCAGCCCGAGCCGTTGGCGGTGATCGTCAGGTCGGTAAAGTCGTCGACGCCCACGATTGTGGTCAGGCGGATCTGGTCCACACCATTCTCGAAATCAGTGACCGTGTCTGCGCCGAAGAGTCCGGCGTTGGCCCAGAACTGGTCCACACCCGCGCCGCCGGTCAGGGTGTCGTTATCACCGCCGCCGATCAGGTAATCGTCGCCATCGCCACCATTAAGGACGTCGGCCCCGTCCATGCCGTAAATCGTATCGGTGCTGTCCCCGCCGTTCACCGTCTCGGCATCGGCAAGGCCAATGAAGGTATCGGCGAAAGCGCTGAGGGTGAACACCTCGACACTGGAGAAGGTGTCGCCCAAGGCGTCGCCGGTGTGTGAATTGATGTTCAGCAGGATCGAGACGCTACCCCCGGCTGCAGCATAGGAGGCAGTGTCGATACCGTCGTCACCGTAGAGGGAGTCGCCCCCCGATCCACCGATCAGCACGTCATTGCCGAATCCGCCCAACAGGGTGTCGGCGCCGCCCATCCCGTCCAGAAGGTCATTTCCGTCCGTCGCCACCACCGTTTCGTCGGCAGCCGAGCCTACGAAGGAGTCGTCACCGAAGGTCAGTTGATAGGCTTCGATGCTGGTGAAGGTGTCGCCGGCGGCGTCGCCCGTGTGGATCCCGGTCGTCAGGTTCAGGGAGACCGGCGAACTGCCGTTGTAGGTGACGTAATCGAAGCCGTTGCCGCCGTTAAGCTTGTCGGCGCCGTCCTGGCCGGCCAGCACGTCGTCATTGTCGCCGCCGTTGAGCGTGTCGTTGCCGGATCCGGCGATCAGGGAGTCGTTGCCCGCGGCCCCCGAAATCACGTCCGCGCCGTTGCCGCCGAAGACGCGCTCGTTCGCCGCCGACCCGACGAAGATGTCCGCGTAACCGGACAGGGTGAACAGCTCGATGTTGAAGAAGGTGTCCCCGCCAGCGTCGCCGCCGTGCGACCCGGTCGTCAGGTTGATCATGACCTTGGCGGTCGAGAACTCGTAGGTGACGATATCGAAGCTGTTCCCGCCGTCCATCTGGTCGGCGCCGCGGCCGCCGATCAGGATGTCGACCCCGTCGCCGCCCGACAGCACGTCATTGCCGAGCCCGCCTTCCAGGGTGTTGTTCCCGGCGTCGCCGGTCAGGGTGTCGTTCTTGCCGCCGCCGACCAGGCGCTCGATGCCGGCCAGGGTATCGGTCCCCATGCCGGTGTTCTGGGCCGTCAGGACGGACAGGTCGACGGTGACCCCGACGGCCGCGGAGGCGTAGTCCGCCGTATCGAACCCGGCCCCGCCGTCCAGCAGATCGTTGCCGTCGCCG
>JANNVY010000115.1:0-2037 GCA_031408375.1 Pseudomonadota bacterium
GGCGGTCGCCGCCGTTGGCACGGTGGGCGCGGTGGTCGGCACGGGTGTGGCCGTCACCGGCGGAGCGATCGGCGCCGGCGTCGACGTTGTCACCACCTCGAGCAAGGAACGCGAGGCCAAGGAGCGCAAGCGCCGCAAGGCCGAGGAGAAGGCCCGAAAAAAAGCCGAGCGGGACGCCGAGCGCGAAGCGCGCCGGAATCGCTAGAGGTTGAGACGGCAGCGCTCGCCGATGGTCGGGCGCGAGACCTCGATGCGCGACAGCCCCGGATAGCGATCAACCAGGCGATCACGGAAATACAGGCAGAGTCGCTCCAGCGTGGGGTTCTCCAGCCCGGGCTTCTCGTTCAGCAGGCCGTGGTCCAACCCGTGCGCCACGTCCTTGAGCGCGACCTCAAGCTCGCCCAGATCCGCCACCCAGTCCTCGCCCGGGATCATGGCGCCGGCCACGGTCGCTTCCACCCGAAAGGAATGGCCGTGCATGCGGCGGTACGGATTGTCGTCCGCCCCGACGTTCAGGTGATGCGCCGCGTCAAACGTCGCGGCCTTGGTGATTTCAAACGTGTGGCTCATCAAACTCTGGTCTTCCCGCCCAACAAACTGCAGCTCGCGGCAGGTCAGGGAACGCCGATGTACTTGTGGGTTTGCCCGCTTAAACGCCAGCGGGGGTGGGAAAGGCAATAGGCGACCGCCTCTTGCGTGTTTGCGTCGCGGTCCGGACCGTCCATCGGCTGCAGGAAGAAATGCTCGAATTCGAGGTGCTCGAAGCGGGCCGGATCGACGCCCGGCTGGGGGTAGACCAGCTTCAGCTCCCGGCCCGAGGTCTGGACCACCGGCGCCTCCGCCTTGGGACTGACGCAGATCCAGTCGAGGCCGTCCGGGGCCAAGACCGTGCCGTTGGTCTCCACCGCGATTTCAAATCCTCGCATATGCAATGCCGCGATGAGCGGGGCGTCCAGCTGCAGCAGCGGCTCGCCGCCGGTGCAAACCACAAGCTTGCTGTCTTCGCCGCCGCGCCAAGCCGCATCGACCGCTTCCGCCAGGGCCTGCGGCGTCCGGAACTTGCCGCCGCCGGGGCCGTCGGTCCCGACGAAGTCCGTGTCGCAGAAATTGCACACTGCCGTCGCGCGATCCTGCTCGCGTCCGCTCCACAGGTTGCAGCCGGCGAAGCGCAGGAACACCGCCGCGCGCCCCGCCTGCCCGCCTTCACCCTGAACGGTCAGGAAGATTTCCTTGGCTGCGTAGGTCATTGGCTCGCCCGCCAAGCCTTGTAGCCGTCTGCGCGCAACTCACAGGCCGGGCAGGTTCCACAGCCGTAGCCCCAGACGTGCCGCTCGCCGCGTTCGCCGAGGTAGCAGGTGTGACTGTGTTCCAGGATCAGGTTGACCAGCGCCTCGCCGCCCTGGTCGTGGGCCAGGTCCCAGGTCTGGGCCTTGGTCAGGCGCATCAGGGGCGTCTCGATGCGGAAGTCCCGCGCCATCCCCAGGCGCAGGGCGCTCTGCATGGCGTCCAGCGTATCGCGGCGGCAATCGGGATAGCCGGAAAAGTCCGTCTCGCACATACCCCCGACCAGGGCCAGGATTCCCCGCCGGTCGGCCAGCGCCGCCGCGTAGGTCAGGAACACCAGGTTGCGGCCCGGCACGAATGTGTTGGGCAGGCCGCGCTCGTCAGTCTCGATGGCGCGCGACGTGGTCATGGCGGTTTCGCCGATAGTTCCGAAGCTGCGAATGTCGATGACGTGGTCGTCGCCCAGCCCGCGCCCCTCGGGCAGCAAGGCGGCCATGCGCTCGCGGACCACCAGGCGCGCCTGCATCTCCACGCCGTGCCGCTGGCCGTAGTCGAAGCCCACGGTCTCGACCCGCGCGAACCGCTTCAGCGCCCAGGCCAGGCAGGTGGCGGAATCCTGGCCTCCGGAGAAGAGCACCAGGGCTGCGTCGGTGATGTTCGGGATCGAGATCATGGAACCGGCTTTTCGAAGCCGTCATATAGTGTGGATTGGCGAAAAGCGGTGGGGAGACACGCTGATGGGCAAGACGGTCG
>JANNVY010000116.1:0-3676 GCA_031408375.1 Pseudomonadota bacterium
CGTCGGCCTCGACCTTGCGGCCGTCCTCCGTGACGATCCCGCCGGCCTCGACACGGGCGATCGGGCTGGTCTCCAACGCCACGTTGTCGCGCATCAGGGCCGGGTAGAAATCCACGGAGATCAACAGCCGCTTGCAGCCCAGCTTGTAGTTGGGCGTCAGCTTGGCGCGCAGGGCGGGGTCGGGGATCTGCCGCTTCAGCAGCCGCCGCGCCGACGCCACGGTCTCGGCCGCCAGCGGCGGATACAGACGCGCCGCGGCGTTCTTCTCCAGCATGGCGTAGATGAAAAGCCGCCAGAACTTCTGCCGCCAGGGCTCGCGGGCGAAGCTGTCGCGGCTGGCCTGGGGGATCTCGCGGTCGGGCTTGGGGATGATCCAGGCGGGCGTGCGCTGGAAGACCGTGAGATGGGCGGCCAGGGGCGCCAACTGCGGCACGATCTGGATGGCGCTGGCGCCGGTGCCGACGACGGCGACCCGCTTGCCCTCGAAGGCAACGTCGTCGCGCCATTCCGCGGAATGCACGACCTCGCCCTTGAAGCTGTCCAGGCCTTCGATCCTGGGCCGGGCCGGGCGCGACAGGGCGCCGGTTCCGGCCACGACCACTGCGGCCGACCACCGGCGGCCGTCGGCGGCGGTGAGGCGCCAGCGGGCGGCGGCCTCGTCCCAGCGAGCCTCAACGATGGCGGCGTTGAACCGGAAGTGGGGGTCCAACTCTTCCCTGGCGGCCACGTCCCTCAGGTACTGCCAGATCTCCGGCTGGGGCGAGAAGGCACGGCTCCAGCCGGGATTGGGCGCGAAGGAAAAACTGTAGAGCGCGCTCGGCACATCGCAGGCGCAGCCCGGGTAGCGGTTGTCGCGCCAGGTGCCCCCGAGATCGGACGCCCTCTCCAGGATCAGGAACGACCGTTTGCCCTCGCGCTTCAGGGCCACGCCCATGCCGATGCCGGAGAAGCCCGAGCCGATGACCAGCGCATCGACGTCGGTCTGCTCGTCGAGGGGCGAGGGCGGGGCGGTCATCGCGCACAGATTGGTTCAGTCCGCGTGGCCGCGCCAGTATCGGGAAACAATAAAATCACCACGTCGCACGCCAAAAAATACCGAATAACATATTGTAATAGCGGAATAATATTCGCCTGGACCCCTGACAACACCCTCAATTGGTCTTTCAACCGCGACTTTTCCGGCATCAACCCCCCTTCGAAATCGGCGTGACGGCGTGGCAGGGTGCGGGCATGACTCAGTTGCCGTGGTGGCGGGGCGCCGTCGTCTATCAGGTCTACATCCGCTCGTTCTTCGACTCGGACGGAGACGGCCAGGGCGATCTGCCGGGGGTCGAGGCAAAACTCGACTACATCAAGTCCCTGGGCGTGGATGCCATCTGGCTGTCGCCGATCCATCCGTCCCCAAACCTCGACTGGGGCTACGACATCGCCGACTATGACGGCGTCCAGCACGACTATGGCGCCCGGGCCGACTTCGAGTTTCTGCTGAACGCGGCCCACCACAGGGGCATCCGTGTCCTCCTCGACGAGGTCCTCGCGCACACCTCCGATCAGCACCCATGGTTTGCCGACAGTGTGGCGCGGGGGGACAGCGCGGACTGGTACGTCTGGGCCGATGAGGCGCCAGGTGGCGGGCCGCCCAACAACTGGCTCTCAAGCTTCGGAGGTCCGGCCTGGACCTGGAGCGAGGTGCGCGGCCAGTACTACCACCACAAGTTCATGCCCCAGCAGCCCAAGCTGAACTGGCTGAACCCCGACGCGCGCAAGGCGGCGCTTGGCGTGCTCGATCACTGGCTGGGCGAGGGCGTTGACGGTTTCCGCCTCGATGTCGCCGGCGCCCTCGCCCACGACCCGGCGCTCGCCGACAACGAGACGGCACCGGATGGAACACAGATCCACCGCCACGACGCCAACCGGCCGGAAAACCTCGCCCTGCTGGACGAGGTGCGCCGACGGGTCGAACGCCACGGCTCCGGCCGTTTCGTGCTGGGCGAGTTTTTCGAGGAGCCTGACCTGGCCGGCGGTTTCGCGGCGCCCGACAAGGGCGTGCACTCGGCCTACACCTTTCCCTTGCTGCTCAGCGATGCGCTGGGCCCGGCGTTTGTGCGCGACCACTTCGAGGGCGTGCTCGCCGCCCACCCGGACCACTGGCCTTCGGTGGCCTTCTCCAATCACGATGTGAAACGGGCGCCGACACGCTTCGGCGGCCCAGACGCACCGCCGGCGCTGGCCCGCATGCTGCTGGCGCTGCTGCTCTGCCTGCGCGGCACGGTGCTGCTCTACCAGGGCGAGGAGCTGGGTCTCCCCCAGGCCGACGTGCCGGCGGACAAGCGCCGCGACCCCATCCGGGCCGTGAACCGCATGGACGTCGGCCGCGACGGCGCCCGCACCCCCATGCCCTGGGACGACGGGCTGAACCTCGGTTTCAGCACCGGCGAGCCCTGGCTGCCCCCGGCGCCCGAACACGCCGACTTGACCGCCTACGCCCAGGCCGGCGACCCCGCCTCGACCCTGACCCTGGCGCGCCGCCTGATCGCCCTTCGCCGCATTTCCACACCGCTGCGTCTGGGCGCCATCCGCTTCATCGACGCGCCGGGCCCGGTGCTGATGTTCGAACGCGAACACCTGGGTGAGCGAGTGCTGTGCCAGTTCAACATGGGCCCGGACGTCGCGCCGGCGTTCCGGCCGGAGGAGGGCGTCGCGTTGCTCGAACAGGCGGGCGGGATGGGGCCTTACGGATTCCGCATCGCGCGGCTGTAGGGCCGCCGAATCCCGGAACCAGGGCTGATGGTCCGAGCGCCGGCATGATAGAGCGTCGTGGCGGAGGCAACCCCCAGCGGGGCCGCCTGTTAACAGACCTCACCGGACGTGGAGACCTTCGAGCATGATACTTCCCAAGGGCGCGATCGTGGCTGTCGTGGACGGCGAGAACCTCGTGCTGTTCAGAAACACCGGCCACAACGAGCCCCAACTCACAGCCATGGCGACGCCATCGGTGGACGACAGCGGCTCGGGCTCCGGCGGCCACCATTCCAGTTCGGCCAACCCTGACAACGATACCCAGGCCGAGGACGCCTTCGCCCACGGTGTCGCCAACCTCCTCAACCAGTGGGCCCTGTCGGGCAAGCTGGATGATCTGGTGGTCATCGCCGCCCCGCGCACGCTCGGGGAGCTGCGCAAGCGCTGGCACAAGCAACTGCAGGGCAAGCTGGTCGCCGAGATCGCCAAGGACCTCGCCGGCGCCTCGCCCGCCCAGATCGCCGCGGCTATCGAAAAGGCCTGAGGCGCGGGACCGCGACCGGGCAATTGGCGGCTCGTCGCGGGCAGGCAAGTGACTGGAAATGGGGAAGGGGAACCTCCGAACCAGAGGGAGCGAACGTTCCGTTCGGACCATTGCGGATTCGTGATCGCAGGCGGATGATCGCTCCATGAACATGCTGCTGCCGCTGATCCTGCTGGCGTCCGGTCCTGTCGCCGCGGACCCGCCCCAGACCTACCTGGTCTCCATCGTCGATGTGCCCTTGCAGGCGGGGGAGAACCTTGAAGGATTCGCGCTGTCGACCTGGGGCGCGACGTTCAATGCGGTCTGCCGTATCCCGGCGGGCTGGACCGTCACCGCCGGCGGCGGCCTCACACCGGAAGGGGTTCTGGAAGGCGAGGGCAGCCATGGGGCGGC
>JANNVY010000117.1:0-2811 GCA_031408375.1 Pseudomonadota bacterium
GACCGGTACGCTGGTTACCGACATGAAGCGCTACGACCTGATGCATCAGATCAACGGGCGCGGGACGTTCCTGACCTCGAAGCTGTGCCTGCCGCACCTCAAGAAGGCGGCCAATCCCCACATCCTGGCGCTGTCGCCGCCGCTGGACATGTCGCCTCACTGGTTCGGGCCGCACGTCGCCTACTCGATGGCCAAGTACAACATGAGCCTGTGCATGCTGGGCATGGCCGCGGAGTTCAAATCTGACGGCATCGCCTGCAATGCGCTGTGGCCCCGGACCGCCGTCGCCACCGCCGCCATGGAGTTCGCCATCACCGGCGCCGAGGGGCTGAAGCATTGCCGCACGCCCGAGATCATGGCCGACGCGGCCCACGCCATCTTCCTGAAGAATTCGCGGGAATTCACCGGCCAGTTCGTGATCGACGACACCTTCCTCTACGCCGAGGGTGAGCGCGACTTCGACAAGTACAAGGTCGATCCGTCGGCGTCCTTGCTGCCCGACTTTTTCGTCCCCGCCGACAGCATCCCGCCGCCGGGTGTGAAGATCGGCTAGGCGGTCGGCTGGGCCGGGGTTCGCGAGTAGGTGCAGTAGGCGATGATCGCCACCACCGCGAGGATCACGGGGACCATCGAGGCCAGGGGCGCGACCTCCATCGGGGCGAACACCCAGATGCCGGCGTTGAGCAAGCCGGCCAATACCATGACCCAGCCCGAGAAGCGGCGCACCGACTGGGCGCGGGCCGAACGATGGGGCGCCTCCTTGGGCGTGCGGTTGCCGAAGTAGACAAGCGTCAGGCCGCTGATGGCCATGGCCAACCGAACGCCCGCGTCGCCATCGACCCAGCCCAGGCGCTTGGCGATGAAGGTCGCGCCGACAACGGCCAGGGTGATCAGCGCGATCGGCACGCCGACCTTGAGCTCGTGTTGGAGGTTCATGACGGCTTCTCCGTGGACGGGTTGAGGGAGGCTGCGGGCGGGGCGCTTGACGCCAGCCCGACGGTCTCGGCGAAGCCCAGCAGGGCGTCTTCGAGCACCGAAAGCTTGAGGTGGTAGATCAGCGACTTGCCGGCCTTTTCGACGTGCACGAGGTCGGCTTCGCGCAGGACGGCGAAGTGGGCCGACATGGTGGGCTTGGACACGGCGAACTGATCCGATAGCTCGCCGGCCGCCTTCGGTCCCGATCGCAGGAGCTGCAGCACGCGGCGGCGGGTTGGGTCGGAAAGGGCCTTGAAGACCGTGTTCATAGTTAGATGATTAGCTAACTATCGATGCGTTGTCCAGCGGCAGGTTTTCAGGACCTCGGCCGCGCCTTCACCTCGGCCATCCCTTGCCACTTCAGCAGGGATGCGAGCTGCCCGGATGCCGCCATAGAGCGCAGGTCGCCGTCGCCGATGGTGACCGCGATGTGGGTGGTGTCGAATTCGTTGAGCGCCGCGTCGAAGCTGCGCCACTTGCCGTCGACATAGGCCAGCGTCCAGCTGTGGGGCAGGAAGACGTTGCTCAGGCCGTGGAAACGCTCGCGCGAATAGACGTAGCCGCTGGCGGTGCGGGTCGGGATGCCGGCGGCGCGGCCGAAGGCGGCCAGCAGGACGGCGGCCTCGGTGCAGTCGCCGCGGCGGCGGTCGAGCGACTCGGACGCCGAGAAATGGCCGGCGAAATCGATCTCGCCGAGGCGACCGCGGGCGGCGCGCGACAGGATCTCCATCTTGCGCGTGTCCGAAACCTTCAGCCGCGCGATCGGCTCGACCAGCTTGCGGATGCGCGGATCGTCGCTCTGCAGCCAGGCGGTGGGCTGGCGCGCGAGGGCCAGCGACGCCGCGTCGGTGGGCAGGCCCGGCCCGCAGGTCTCGCAGATATCCAGCACCGCCTCGCCGCCCACCACGCTGACCCGCTGCTCGCCGGTCTGGGGCAGGGGGAAAGCCATGCCGTCGCGAAAGCCGAAGCGGTAGCGGATGTGGCCCTGGGCCGCCCCCGACGGAATGCGGAACGGCGACTTCATCATCAGATTGGCCATCAGGCGGAAGGGCGCGGGCGTACGCTGGGCCGTGCCCTGGTCGGCGGGGGTGGTGACCAGACTGGCGCCGAACAGCGGCTGGCTGACGGAGACGACCTGGCCGTTCGCGTCCAGCGTCAGACGCGAGACGCCGCGCAGTTCGCGCCCGTCATAGCTGGCGCGCAGGACCTCGGTGCGGCCCTGGGCGTCGGGGCCGCCGGGGATGCGGGTGGCGATCACTCGCTCGATGCCCAGCGCATCGAGGCTGAAGGCCTCGAACTCGAGCGTTGGGGCCGCGGGGCTCCAGGTCGCGTAGAGCCCCTCGCCGCCATCGAAGCGCACCTCGGGTCCGACAGGCACAACCCGGACGTTCCGCCCTCCGGCGCTGTCGCGCACGATCTCCAGCCCGCCCGCCAGGCGACGAACCTCAACCTGCGAACTGGTTGCGCCCACGCGGGTGACGCTGGACAGGGACATCAGGGCGCCGGAGCGGTCCTGGCGGGTGACCGTGCGTTCGCTGACCCGGGTGGGGCGGGCGTCCTGCTCGCGCAGGGTCGTCTCCTGATAGTCGGTGCGCTCGGAGCCCTCGGCGGTCTCGCGCACCTGCGCCCAGGCGTGGCCTACCGGCACGCCGGTTCCCGTGGTGATGGCGTACCAGCTGGTCTGTCCGGCCCCGGCCAGGGCGGGGCCCGCCAGGGCGACGATCGCCGCGCCGAGCTGGAGTCCGCGTCTGAGGCCGGACGGCCTCATCACTGGGCGCCGCCTTCGGTGGCCGGCGGCTCGCGCTCGTACTCGACCGGCAGTTCGGGGACGCTGGT
>JANNVY010000118.1:0-7261 GCA_031408375.1 Pseudomonadota bacterium
GCCGCCGCCCGCGTCGGCGGCCTCGACCTCGGCTTCCTGCCCGGCGCCGGCGGCAAGTCGGCCACGGACATGGTCAAGAAGGGCGCGCTGGACGTGCTGTTCCTGCTGGGCGCCGACGAGATCGATACGTCGAAGTCGGGCGCCTTCAAGGTCTACCTCGGCACCCACGGCGACAATGGAGCCCACGGCGCCGACGTCATCCTGCCCGGCGCCGCCTACACCGAGAAGCCCGGCTTCTACGTCAACACCGAGGGCCGGGTGCAACTGGCCGAACGCGCCATCTTCCCCAAGGGCGAAGCCAAGGAGGACTGGGCCATCATTCGCGCCCTGTCCGAGCGCCTGGGCAAGACGCTGCCCTACGACAGTCTCGCCGACCTGCGCGCCGCCCTGCTGAAGGACCACCCCAGCTTCGGCGCCATCGACTACGTCGCGCCCGCCCGCCCGCTGGACTTCAAGGCCCTGGGCGGCGAGGGCAAGGTGGCTGACACCCCCTTCGCCAATGCCGTGAAGGACTTCTTCCTGACCAACCCGATCGCGCGCGCCAGCGTGACCATGGCCGAATGCTCGGCCGCGGCTTCAGGCGTCCGTGCGCTGGCGGCGGAGTAGACGATGGACTGGGCTTCTCCCCTCGGCTGGACGCTGATCACCGTCGGCCAGATCCTGCTGGTCACCGTCGGCATCCTGTTGTCGCTGGCCTTCCTGCTGCTCGCCGACCGCAAGATCTGGGCTTCCGTCCAGATGCGCAAGGGTCCCAACGTCGTGGGCGCCTTCGGCCTGCTGCAGTCCTTCGCCGACTTCTTCAAGTTCGTGTTCAAGGAAATCGTCATCCCGGCCGGGGCCGACAAGGTCGTCTTCCTGCTGGCGCCCTTGATCACCTTCATCCTGGCCTTCGTGTCCTGGGCGGTGATCCCGTTCGCGCCGGGCTGGGTGGTGGCCGACCTGAACGTCGGCATCCTCTACCTGTTCGCCATCAGCTCGCTGGGCGTCTACGGCATCATCATGGGCGGCTGGGCTTCGAACTCGAAGTACCCGTTCCTGGGATCGCTGCGCTCGGCGGCCCAGATGGTCTCATACGAGGTCTCCATCGGCTTCATCATCATCACGGTGATCCTGCTGTCGGGCACCATGAACCTGTCCGGCATCGTCGAGGCCCAATCGGGCTGGTTCTGGAACTGGAACGTCTTCGGCAACGGCGAGAAGAACTGGCCGACGATCGTCATCATGTTCCCGATGATGGTGATGTTCTTCATCTCGGCCCTGGCCGAGACCAACCGCCCGCCTTTCGATCTGCCCGAGGCTGAGTCCGAGCTCGTGGCCGGATACCAGGTCGAGTATTCGTCCACGCCCTACCTGCTCTTCATGATCGGCGAGTACGCCAACATCGTGCTGATGTGCTCGATGCTGTCCTTGCTGTTCTTCGGCGGATGGAACTCGCCCTATCCGGCCGAGATGCTGTTCGAGCCGGGGACCATCTGGTTCAACCTGCACGCCCTCCTGTGGTTCGCCATCAAGACCGTCGCCTGGTTCGTGATGTTCGCGCTGATCAAGGCCATCGTGCCCCGCTACCGCTACGACCAGTTGATGCGGATCGGCTGGAAGATCTTCCTGCCGACGTCGCTGTTCGCGGTTGTCGCCGTGGCGGCGTGGCGCGTGTTCGGGGCCAACGGCGCATGAGTGCTACCGCGCTCGTCTTCGCCTACCCGAACGGCTCGCAGCCGGCCTTCGTGCTGCGCGACGTGCACGTCTACACCTACCCGGAGCAAGACCTGACCTACTGGGTCAACGGCGAGTTCTGGTACGCCTATCCCGACGGCAAGGAGCCGGTCTTCTTCCGCAAGGACGACTACCTCTACGACTACCCGCAATCGGGCGAGGCGAAGTTCGTGGTGCGCGCGGGCAAGCTGGCCTGATGCGCACCCCTGTTAGAACCGACGACGTGAGAGGCCTTTAGATGCTTGCCAGAATCGGACAGGCCGCCAAGGGCGCCATGATGCTGGACTTCCTGGGCGCGCTCGGGTTGGCGGCGAAGTACATGGCGCGCCCCAAGGCCACCATCAACTATCCGTTCGAACGTAACCCGCAGAGCCCTCGCTTCCGCGGCGAACATGCCCTGCGCCGCTATCCCAACGGCGAAGAACGCTGCATCGCCTGCAAGCTGTGCGAAGCCATCTGCCCGGCGCAGGCCATCACCATTGAAGCCGAGCCCCGCGCCGACGGCAGCCGCCGCACGACCCGCTACGACATCGACATGGTGAAGTGCATCTACTGCGGCCTGTGCCAGGAAGCCTGCCCGGTCGACGCCATCGTGGAGGGTCCGAACCTCGAGTTCGCCACCGAGACCCGCGAAGAGCTCTACTACGACAAGGACCGCCTGCTCGCGAACGGCGACCGCTGGGAACGCGAGATCGCCAAGAACCTCGAGCTGGACGCGCCGTACCGGTAGGACGGTCAGCCGCCGTTCAGGTGGTATGCTCAATCTGGGTGAATGAACGATCCCAAGGAGCTCGCCATGCGCACCGCCATCCTGGGCCTGATCGCTGCCGTTGCCTTGGCAGCGCCCACGGTTGCTGCTGCAAAGCCCGCTGCTATCTGCCCGCAGATCCACCGCACGCCGATCACTCGGCTGGCTCAGCTGCCGCCATCGATCCGCAAGCAGCTCGGCGCCATCGCTGAAATCAATGGTCGCTGGAATGCGGGCGACGCCATTGGCCCCGGGGAGGCGCGAAATCCATTCCGCCACCTGATCGCGGCCTGCGACATGGGGCAGGGGCGCTGGCTGGTCATCTGGGAGCAGGGCGGTTTCGCCCTCTCCACCAATGTCGAGGTCTTCAAACTGACCGCAGGCGCAGGCGGCCGTGTCACGGCGGCCCGCCTCGTATCCGTCCAGGGCGGCCCGGTCGAGCCGCTGTGCCGACAGGCCGTGGCCAAGCTGCCGCGCTAGGGCAGGTCCGCCAGGATCGGGATCTGGCCGGTGGTCTGGAGGTATTGCAGACCTTCGGCCAGCGGGATGAACAGCAGCAACAGCAGGCCCGTGGCGAAGGTGTTCACGATCACACGCGGCCGGACCTGCACCTCGGCGCTGTCACGCCAGTGATTGAGGTTGGGGAGGAAGCGGGGTGTGGCCGCCATGTAGTCGGCGTAGGGCTTGCCCAGTGAAGCGAGCAACGCGCGCTCCTCGTTCTGGACCAGCAGCCAGATCGCCAGCATGGCGACCGCCAGGAAGATTAGCGCGACGGTGACGCTGCCGGACTGGGCGCCGACGCCGGCCGACCCGATCATGGTGAACAGGTGCAGCGGATTACGCACGATTGAATAGGGACCGCGCGCCGCCATCTCATTGCTGGCCGCCCCGCTGCCGTAGAGCGAGCACCAGACCCGGCCAAGGATCCAGATCAGGATCATCCCCCGACCTGCCGCCTCGACCATCTCGTGGACCTCCACGCCGAACTCGAAGTCGCGCGTAAAGGTAAAGCCGGCCGCGGCCACCGCGGCCATCGCAATCAGGGCCCACTTCAGTGCGCTGCTACTCAGGCGGGCCGGCGTCATCTTTTTCATCCAAAGTCCCCGACCGCTGCGTGCGCGCAAGCTGTAGCAAACCTGGCGTAGGGAGCCACAGAATATCCCCGCCGGCCGACAAGCCTTTGATGCCGATCAAATCTTCTCGGCGATGACTTCCAGCACCATGGGTGTGACCATGACGGTGTGCGGGTCGGCCTCGGCGGCCTCGAATTCGGCCAGGACGCGGTCGGCCCAGGCGCGGTCCACCTGACCCGTTTCGACCAGGTGTTCGGGATAGGTTTTCACGAAGGACGCCGGCCACTGCCAGACGAAGTTGTCGGGCGCGACCACATCGACGATGGGCTGAATCGACTTGATGCGGAAGCCGGTCTCGGGAAGCAGGCGCGGGAAGGACCGGGCGATATCCGGCTCGCCACCCGAAGCACGCCAGCCATCGACGACGACCTTGATGAAGTCCTGCTGGGCAGGAAGGTGAGGTGCGAAGGACCAGGTGTGGTAGTCCAGATACTCATGGATGATGGCCACGCCGCCCGGATGCAGGGTGTCGGCCAGTTTCTGGAGCACCGCGCGCGGGTCGCTGACGAAGGCCAGCACCCAGCGGATCCAGAAGGCGTCCGCGCCGGTCACGGCGATGTCGTCGGCCACCAGGTCCAGGGCAGTGGTTTCGATGTTGCGCAGGCCGCGCCGTCCGGCGGCGCCGTTGAGGAATTCCAGGAAGCGTTCAGAGCGCTCGATCGCATGCACCTTGCCCTGGGGTCCGACGATTTCGGCGAGGTCCAGACTGGCCCAGCCGGGGCCCGCGCCGGCGTCAACAACCGTTGACCCGACGGTGATTCCGGCGCGGCGCCAGGCATCCAGGACGCGCGGTCGCCACACCCGGTGCTGTAGCCCCAGCCGCTCGACCTCGGCGTCGTGGGTGCCCAACAGATAGTCGCGATCACCTTCGCTCATCCTGGCCTCTTCCGGGGTTACGGCGAATACCGGCGGAACATGGCCCTGCGGGCCCGGGGACGCCACCCCGTTTCTTGCCGGATCAGGCCTTTGCAAGCCGGGTTTCGGGGGCTAGAAGGTCGCCGGTTCCCAGGGGCTCTGGCGTCGCGGATTCGCAGCGTCCGACCCATCAACCGCAACCAGTGACCAGCGTCCGTTTTCAGCCGTTTCGACGGCGCGGACCGACGGAGCCGACGGCCGGATGCTTCAGGCGATCGCCTTCTACCTCATGGCCGCCGTGACCCTGGCCTCGGGCCTGTTCGTCATCAGCGCGCGCAACCCCGTGCACTCGGTGCTGTGGCTGATTCTGGCCTTCTTCTCCGCCGCCGGCCTCTTCGTCCTGATGGGCGCGGAGTTCCTGGCGATGCTGCTGATCGTCGTCTACGTCGGCGCCGTCGCGGTCCTGTTCCTGTTCGTGGTCATGATGCTGGACGTCGATTTCGTCCGGCTGCGCGAGGGCTATGCCCAGTACATGCCCATCGGCGGGGCGGTAGCCCTGGTGCTGCTGGTCGAAATGGTGATGGTCGGCGTCGCGGTCGCTGACCGGGGGGCCGCCGCCGGCAAGGTGTTGCAGGCCGCGCCCGCGGACGCCACCAACGCCGAGGCCATCGGGCGGGTGCTCTACACCGACTACATCTATTTCTTCCAGGCGGCCGGGATCGTGCTCCTGATCGCGATGATCGGCGCCATCGTGCTGACCCTGCGGCACAAGACCAACGTCAAGCGGCAGGACATCCACACTCAGGTCACGCGCCGCCGCAAGGACGCCATGACCGTCGTCACGCCCAAGAGCGGCGAGGGGATCGTCGACCAATGACCATCGGGCTCACCCACTACCTGACCGTGGCGGCGGTGCTGTTCACCATCGGGGTGTTCGGCATCTTCGTGAACCGCAAGAACGTCATCGTCATCCTGATGTCGATCGAGCTGATCCTGCTGGCCGTGAACATCAACCTCGTTGCGTTCTCGACCCACCTGGGCGACGTCTCGGGCCAGATCCTTGCCATGTTCGTGCTCACCGTCGCCGCGGCCGAAGCCGCCGTCGGCCTGGCCATCCTGGTGACCTTCTTCCGCAACCGCGGCGACATCGCCGTGGATGACGCCTCGGTCATGAAGGGCTGACGCGGTGAACCTCGAGACCCTTCTCGTCCTGGCCGTCTTCGGCCCCCTGCTGGGCGCGACCATCGTCGGCCTGTTCGGCAAGCGCCTGGGCGACACTGTTTCGATGGCGATCACGACGGGGCTGCTGTTCCTGTCGGCCGCCATCTCCTGGTATGCCTTCTCCCAGCACACCTGGGGCGGCCAGGAGAAGTTCGTCGTCGAGCTTCTGCCGTTCATTCAGATCGGGGATTTCCAGTCCACCTGGTCGATCCGCTTCGACGCCCTGTCGGCGGTCATGCTGGTGGTGGTAACAACCGTCTCGGCGCTCGTGCACCTCTACAGCTGGGGCTACATGGCTGAGGATCCGGGCAAGCCGCGGTTCTTCGCCTATCTGTCGCTCTTCACCTTCGCCATGCTGGCGCTGGTGACCGCCAATGACTTCATGCAGATGTTCTTCGGCTGGGAAGGCGTGGGGCTGGCGTCCTACCTGCTGATCGGCTTCTGGTTCCACAAGCCAAGCGCCAACTCGGCTGCCATCAAGGCTTTCGTGGTCAACCGGGTCGGCGACTTCGGCTTCGCGCTCGGCATCTTCACCATCTACGCGATGTTCGGGACCATCCAGTTCGACGAGCTGTTCCCGCTGATCCCGACCATGGCGGACAAGAGCTGGTCCTTCATCGGCTACGAGTGGTCGGCGCTGAACCTGGCGGGCTTCCTGCTGTTCGTCGGCGCCTGCGGCAAGTCGGCCCAGTTCTTCCTGCACACCTGGCTGCCGGACGCGATGGAGGGCCCGACGCCGGTGTCGGCCCTGATCCACGCCGCGACCATGGTCACCGCCGGCGTCTACATGGTCTGCCTCTTGTCGCCGCTCTACGAGCACGCGTTGATCGCCCGCGACATCATCTGCATCACCGGCGCAATCACGGCACTGTTCGCTGCCACGGTCGGCCTGGCTCAGAACGACATCAAGCGGGTCATCGCCTATTCGACCTGTTCGCAGCTCGGCTACATGTTTTTCGCCGCCGGCGTCGGCGCCTACGACGCGGCCATGTTCCACCTGTTCACCCACGCAGCCTTCAAGGCGCTGCTGTTCCTTGGCGCCGGCTCGGTGATCATGGGCATGCACCACGAGCAGGACATGCGCGGCATGGGCGGCCTGCGGAAGTATCTGCCGTTCACCTATGCGGCGATGACCATCGGCACCATCGCGATCACAGGCTTGGGCTGGCCGGGCGTGGGCGGCTTCGCCGGCTTCTATTCCAAGGACGCCATCATCGAGGCGGCCTACGCGGCGGGCGAGCACAACAACGCGGGCATGTTCGCCTTCTGGATCGGCGTACTGGTCGCAGGCCTGACCGCCTACTACTCATGGCGCCTGGCCTTCATGACCTTCGAGGGCTCGAAGAAGTGGGCGGACGGCCACGCTCAGGTCGCCGACGACCACGCCAGCCACGCCCAGATCGAGACCCACTCCGAACCGGACGGGCACGACGACCATGGCAACGGCCATCACGGCGTCGACTCGCGGCATCCGCCGCATGAGAGCCCGTGGCCTGTGCTGGTCCCGCTGGCGGCGTTGTCGTTCGCGGCCATCACGGCCGGCTTTATCTTTGCGCCCTATTTCCTGGGTGAGCACAACGGCGAGTTCTGG
>JANNVY010000119.1:0-1644 GCA_031408375.1 Pseudomonadota bacterium
ACCGCCTGGGTGCGCCGGGCGATGACGGTGGCGAGCGCCCAGGCCGCGCTGGCCACCGCGCAGATCAGGATGGCGTCCCAGTCGCGGAAGGCGCGCGGGTCGGCGGTCATGAACACCACGCCGGCGAACGCCACGATCAGACCCGCCAGGATGGGCTTCGAAAGCTTCTCGCCCAGCACCAGCCAGGCGAAGATGGCGGTGAACGGGATCCACAGCTGCAGGCTGACGGCCAGCGGCGTCAGGTCCTCGGCCCGCGAGAATCCCCAGTAGATCAGGCCAAAGTGGATCGGCCCGCCCACCAGGGCCAGGGTCAGCAGGCTCTTCCAGTTGGGAAAAGGCGGCCGCACGAAGGGCGCCAGCACCACGGCCGCCAGCCCGAAGCGCAAGGCCCCCATCAGCATGGGCGGCAGCACCTCGGTAGCGAGCTTGGCCGCGGCGTTGTTGATCCCCCACACCACCACGATGAACGCGAGCGCGGCGTATTCGAGCAGGGTGAGGCGGGCGGGAAGCGGCATGGGACGGGCGATCGCTAAACGAGTCCCGGCGCCGATGCGAGAGACCGCGCCGTCACGTTCAGTTTCGGACTGTCAGGCGTCCGACGATTCCACCAGCCAGCCGCGGTAGCCCACGATCAGGCCCGCCAGCGGCGCGCGGATCTCGACGAAGAAATTGAACCGGCCGTCGGCGGTGTGCTCATAGGCCACGCCGCCGGGCCTCAGCCACGACGGCAGCGGAATGCCGAACACCGTCACGCGCCGGATCACCAGCATCAGTCGCTCGCCCTCGACCAGCATTGCCATGGCGATGCCGATGGGCCCGAAGCGCTCGACCACCAGCCCCTCGGAGCGGCCCCGGCCGTCCTCCTGGAAGCTCTGGAACGACTGGCCCGCGAAGGTGCGCCGCCACAGCTCCCCGCCCCGCGAGCCAAGAGTTTGGGCCGTAAATTTCACGGTCACGGGCACGCCCTCGCCCGCCTTGGGGAAGCCCATGACCAGCCCCGCCAGCCAGGCCAGCGGCCCCTTGCCGCGGATCACCGTAGCCTCGCCGGAGACGGTCTTTTCGCCATCGAGCGTGTGCATCGCCCGGATTGGGGCCGGCAGTCGGTCCCAGGCCTCGCCCAGGATGCGCTGGTACAACGGCGCCCCAGCGGGGGGGGCGTTCCAGACACCGGTCTGGATGTGCAGGGTGTCGAACACGGCCTCGTAGTCCTGAAGCGTGACCTCGCCCGCGGCCGGTCGCGCGCCGGCCCCGGGACCCGCCCCATCCAGCACCCGGCGGATCACGGTCGCGGCCCCGATGGAGGGGATGAAGGGGCCGTCGTCGCCCTCGGCTGCCAGATGCCAGGCGCGCTTCACCGCGCCGGCGGCGCCCTCGCCTTCGATCTCGACGAACATGCCGCCGCGATGTTCGCCCCAGGTGAAGACCGTCGAGCCCCAGTGCAGCACTTCGGCCAGGGGCGTCAGCGACGACAGGATCTTCAGCCGCACCAGCCAGGCCAGCAGGCGCAGCATCCGGTGTAGCAGCTCCGGCCGCGGCCCCGCGCCGGTCCACAGGTCTTGCAGCCCCCTCGCCTTGGCCCAGCTTGGGGCCAGGGCCAGGTCCGGCGTCTCGGCCAGGGTGAAGAGTGTATTCCTGAGCGGCAGG
>JANNVY010000120.1:0-2483 GCA_031408375.1 Pseudomonadota bacterium
CGGCATCGCTCTACGGCCGCGTGCTGGCACGCGTCTGCGCCGCCAGCCGGCGCGCGCCGCTACAGTAACCTAGGACGCCATGCCGCCGGGGGCGGCGCTGCCCAGGGCCATGAGCGCCAGCATCGGCGGCAGGATGAAGGCCCAGCGGCGGGTCTTGAGGAAGATGAAGGTTCCCGCGCCGGTTCCGCCCGGCATCGCGTCGGCCTTCGCGCAGAGCCACAGGATCGCCGGGCCGCTGACCGCCGCGGCGGCCAGGATGGCGACCCAGGCCATGCTGGCGGGATAGCCGAGCATCATCATCGGCAGGAAGAAGATGATCTGGCTGACCATGACGGTCAGGGGGACCATCGCGCCCCATCCGGTCCACAAAGGCATGCCCCCGCCCCCTTTATGCGTCGCGACCCCGGCCCGGCTTCCGCGAGGAGACCGGGCCGGCGCCTTGATCTAGTTCTCGGGAGTCTCGCCCGAGCGGGTAACGCGCGTCAATTCGATGGTGGCTGCGCCCAGTGGGGTCTGGCCGGTGATCGACGACATGACCCACGGTCCGCCCGCGCCGGCCTGGGCGAAGGTGATCGAGATCGGCTTCTTGAGGCCCTGGTTGCGCTCGGACGCGGGCTTGGGCTTGAAGCCGGCGATCTCGCGGAAGGTGACCGTGCAGCGCACCGGCGTGATCAGCCCCAGGCGACGCTCGCGCGCGCTGGGCTGGGCGGTCGAGCGGCCCGAGAAGGCCAGATCGTAGCGCTGCTTGCCGTCGAAGAACTTGAGCGTGCCGGTGCACAGCTGGGCCTGGTTGTCCGACAGGGCCAGGCGCATCAGGCCGGTGATCGGATCGACGGCTTCCGCCTTCTGCGACGCGGTGGCGGGGGGCGAGCCCATGTTGCGGTAGGCCGGGGTGGCCACCGTGGTCACATTGGCCCCGGACCAGCGCACATCGATCTTGCGGCCCTTCTTGTTGGCCAGGTTGCGGTGGGTGAAGGCCGAGGGCCGCGCGATGCCGCGGTCGATGCCGCCGCGCGCCGTGGCCGTCTGGTTGATTTTCTTGAACGCCGAGAGCACCCCGTAGCTGGTGAGGCGGGCGGTGGTGGAATAGCCGTTGTCGTCGGCCTGCTGGGTGATCGCGACGTCCAGCACCTTGACGATCAGCTTGCCTTCATAGGCCAGGTTCATGCGGAACTTGCCCGGAGTCTGGGGGGGCGCCTGGGCTTCGGCGGGGGCCGACAGCAGCGCCGCGCCGACGGCGGCGGCCAGGCTGATACGGAGGACAGGGCTCATTTCGGGTCTCTCGATCGTTGTCGTCATTTGCTCTGGCGACGGGCGCCAACCGGGTCGTTCTAGCGTGGCCACTTGAACGCAGCATGAAAGCCATCGTTTTGGGCGGTTCAAGGGCGTTCGCCATTTCCGTGCGCGCCGGGCCATGTCATCTAGCGTCGGGTGAAACTTCCCCGCACCCTCTCGATCATCCTCCTGGCCATTGGGCTGGGCGTGAATCTGCTGGCCGTGGTGGTCTGGAGCCGCCAGGCCCTGCAGAGCGGGCAGTTCACCCCGACCCTGGCGATCTCGATCCTGCTCTGCCTGGTGATCGCGCCCTATCTGGTCATGGCCTGGATGCGGCCGAAGGACTGAGCCCGGTTCGCCTTGACGCCGCGGGCGGGTTCGGACTATATCGCCCCTCCCGCGCGGAAGAGAGATCTTCTGCGCGCATTCGTTTTACGCTGAAGGTTCCGCAAGATGTCTCGCCGCTGCGAACTCACCGGTATCGGCCCCATGGTCGGCAACAATGTGAGCCACTCGAACGTGAAGACGAAGCGCCGGTTTCTGCCGTCGCTCCGTGAGATCTCGCTGGCTTCCGACGCGCTCGGCCAATCGTTCCGCCTGAAGATCTCCAACGCCGCCCTGCGGACGCTGGACTACAAGGGCGGGCTCGACCCGTTCCTGGTCAAGGCCAAGGACGAGAAGCTTTCGGTCCGCGCCCAGCGCATCAAGCGCCAGGTCAAGGCCAAGCTGGCTGCTACCCAACCGGCGGCGTAAGCCGCAGGGGCTTAGAGGGGCAATTCTAAGTTCGAAAGGCCGGCGGAAACGCCGGCCTTTTTCTTTGGTGTGCGGAACGCGGGGACAGACACTCCCCGCACGCGCGGTGAACATCTTGCCGCCGACCTCGCGGGGTGTGTCTGTCCCCAGGGGGGGCTCGCTACGCCGCCCGTCTGCGCCGAACCTGCCGCTGCTCGCCCTTGGGCTTCTCGTCGAACAGCTCGGCCAGTTTCTCGACCATCGCCCCGCCCAACTGCTCGACATCGACGATGGTCAGCGCCTTCTTGTACCAGCGGGTGACATCGTGGCCGATGCCGATGGCGATCAGCTCGACGGCCCGGCGCTTCTCGACCATCGCGATCACGTCGCGCAGGTGTTTTTCCAAATAGTTCGCCGCGTTGACCGACAGCGTGCTGTCATCGACCGGCGCACCGTCCGAGATCACCATCAGGATC
>JANNVY010000121.1:0-1832 GCA_031408375.1 Pseudomonadota bacterium
GCATCGACGTTTTCAGGGTCGACCACCACCTCGGCGAACCGCGCCTGGACATCGTCCATCGTCGCGCTGAGCACGATGCGGCCAGCGTCGAGGAAGACCACATCGGTCAGAATGTGCTGGATCTCGTAGACGTCGTGGGTCGAGACCAGGATGGTGCGGTCGCGGTCGACATAGTCATTGAGCAGGCTGTCGTAGAACTGTTTGCGATAGAGCAGGTCCAGCCCCAGCGTCGGCTCGTCCAGCACCAGCAGGCGCGCATCGACCGCCATGATCAGGGCCAGATGCAACTGGGTGACCATGCCCTTGGATAGCTCGCTGATCTTGCTGGCCAATCGGATCGTGGTCCTGGCCAGGAAGGCTTCGGCGGTGGCGCGATCGAACCCGGGATGCACGCCAGCCATGTAGTCCAGCGCCTGACGAACCCGCATCCAGCGCGGCAGCACAGCCACGTCGGCGATGAACGAGACCTCGTGCATCAGGGCCTCGCGATCAGTCCAGGGGTCGAGCCCCAGAACCTTCAGGCCGCCGTCGTAGGAGATCAGGCCCAGGATCGCCTGCAGCGCCGTGCTCTTGCCGGCCCCGTTGGGTCCCAGCAGGCCGACGATACGCCCCTGGGCGACCTCCAGGTCGACGCCGTCCAGCGCCACCGTCTTGCGATAGGCCTTGCGCAGGCCGCGGGCTTCGATGGCCGCCATGCTCATTCCTCCCCCTCCGGCCAGCCCTTGGCCCCGCCCAGGAGGGCTTCCGCCAGGCCAAGGCGTTGGATGGTCGCGTGGATATCGGGCCATTGCTCGGCCAGGAATTTCTCCCGCTCGCCCGTCAGCAGCAGGGCGCGGGCGCCCGGCCGCACGTACATGCCGCGTCCGCGTTGCTTGTCGACCAGCGCCTCGTCGACCAGGTGCTGGTAGGCCTTGAGCACCGTCAGCGGGTTGACGCGCGACTCCGTCGCCACCGTCCGCACCGACGGCAAGGCGTCGCCTTCCTTCAGCAGGCCATCGAGGATCATGGCCACCACCCGGTCCCTGATCTGCCGATAGATCGGCTGGCTGTCATTCCACTCTTGGACCATGGCTCGTTCCCATCAGCCCGGGCGGGCCGGGTGTCGGCGGCGGTGGTGCGGGTCGGCCACGACCGCGCCGGGGACTCGTCGAGGGGCGAAAGGCCCTGACCTCCGAACCACAGACACGCCAACATGACCCACCTCGACCGATTCCCCCGCCGCGCACCATAAAGGCGTGGCGCTGAACTAGTGTTATAGTCAACTACAACACTACGTCAGTCAAGAGGGAATCCGGCCGGTCGACGCGGACCAACCTTGTGCAAGGCTCTCGCCCCGAATCCCCCTAGGCTGCTTGGACAAGTAACCCCGAGGCGCCTGTCCATGTTCAATGTCCGAACCCTTCTGGGACCCTTCACGGTCTTCGCTGTGCTGGCCGTGGTCGGCATCGCCCTGACCAGCTGTGGCAAGACCGTCGAGCCCGGCAATGCCGGGGTGCGCATCCGGACCCTGGGACCCACCGCCGGCGTAGATCCTATGCCGCTCAGTTCGGGCTGGCACTTCAAGGGTATCGGCGAGCACATCGTCGAATACCCGGTGATCCAGCGCACCTATTCCTACACCAAGGAAATCGACGAGCGCGGCAACGAGAACGAGGAAATCGCCTTCGCTGACAACACCGGCCTGCCGATGACCGCCGACGTGGCCATCACCCTTCAGGTCAATCCGGCTTCGGCGCCCAGTCTCTACAAAACCTATCGCCTAGCTTCGACCAGCTGCTGGACGGTCCGATCCGCAACGACGTGCGCTCGGCCATCGCGGCCGAGACCGAGCG
>JANNVY010000122.1:0-4058 GCA_031408375.1 Pseudomonadota bacterium
CCGCTTCGGCGATTGCCTGCGGGCAGGCGGAACGCTGGATGGCGTGCGCATCATCGGGCCGCGCACCCTGAAACTGATGGGCGCCAACCACTTGAAGGACGGCAAGACCCTGAACGAGATGGCCATCGGCCTGTTCTCCGAGGCGACCACCGTCGGCGCGGGCTTCGGCCTCGGCCTCGCCGCCACCATCGACCCGGTGGCTGCAGGATCACTGGCCAGCGGCGATCGCTACTGGGGCGGCGCCGCCTCGACCTACTTCTGGTATGACCCCGACGACGAGCTGACCGTGGTCTTCATGACCCAGCTGATGCCGTCCTCCAGCTACGACATCCGCCGTCAGCTGAAGAACCTCGTCTACGCGGCGATCGAGGACTGAGGCTGGCAGCTGCCACACCAAAATCCTTACCCAGTGGGTAAGGTGGATCGGCGCGCCTGGCGCGCCGAGACGGATCGGGCCCGCCCCGGCAGGGGCGGGTCGGAAAAATCCCGACGTGGAAATCCAGGTGCGGTTCCCCACCCCACCGACTTCGAACCGACCGCGCTGGCGCGCGGCCCGATCCGTCTCGATCCCCGTCTAAACGCCGGGTCTCGATCCACCTTCCCCAAAGGGGAAGGATTGAAGGACGAGGACGCTCGCCCCTACCCCGCCGGTGCCCCCACCCAGACCACCCGGATGGTGTGGTCCCAGTCGCGGCTGGGGATGGCGGCGCTGCGGATGGCGCGGGCCGAGGCGGCGTAGCAGGTATGGTTGCGGATCGTCATGCCGGGCAAGGGATGGGCGGTCAGGCCGGTCGAATGCCCCTCTCCACCGCCCGGCGGCCCGCATTGGACCATCCAACCCGTAAACTCGGTCACGGTCCCGGAACCGGGCGCTGGCTCGACCGCCAGATAGGCGTAGACCGCCTCATCAGCGATCCCCTGGTCCTTCATCTCCGCCTGCAGGATCAGCGGCCGGCCCCTGGCGAGAACATAGGCCATGACCACATCGTCCTGGGAAAGGTCCCCGATCGTGGTTTCGGTGATCATCACGGGCTTCGCACAGCCGGGCCACGGCTCCGGCGGGCTGGCCGCGTCGAAGGGACAGGGCTCGCCCGTGTTCTCGATCATCGCCCACAGTCCGGGCTTCAACACCGAAGCGCCGCGCGTATCCCGCGCCGAGAACAACGGTCTTTCAGAAATCGCCGCGTTGCAGGCCGTCACGCTGAGGGCCGCCAGCAGGATCAGCAGCGCCCGCCTCACTCCACACCGTCCCGCACCCAATAGATAATCGACTCCTCGCCGTCGTCCCAGGCAAGGCTGGCGCGCGCGGCGTTGCGGACGGGGTCTCGTTCGCGAGCGATGCACATGCCCTCCTTGATCTCGAGTCCCGGCAGGGGTTCGCGGGTGACGCCCGCGGCGACTGCGGCGGCGATTTCAGCCTGGATGCGAGCCTCCGCCTGTTGCGGGGTTTCGTTGGCGGGGGCGGCGGATGCTTCAGCAGTTTCAGGTCGGGGCGGGGGCGGCGGGCCGCATTGAACCATCCAGGTCCGCGCCTCGGTGATCCGGCCCTCGGTGTCTGTCTTCAGCGGCTTCAGCCCGACGAAGATCCAGATGGCCGGCTTGTCCGGGTCCATCTCCAATTCCATCTGCAGCACCCGCGGATCGCCGCCGGCCAGGATGTAGGCGCCCTGCTTGTCCGGCTTGTCCGGGTCGCCCATGCGATCGGCCGTGACCAGGACGGGATCGGCGCATTCGGGCCAGTCGGCGATCGGCTTGGCGCTGTCGAAGGCGCAGTCGGCGGTTCGTTTGCTCCACAGGCCGGGCCGCATCGCCGACACCGAGGCAGCATCCGCCGCCGTGAACAGCGGCTGCTCGGCGTAGACCATGTTGCACCCGCCCAGCATCAGGGCCGCGGCCAGGACGAATAGCAGGCGTTGCATGGGGAACTCCGGGTTGGGAGAGCAGCGTAACCCCATTCCGCGCAACTGCGCCATTGACGGTTTGCCCGTGAAATGGCCCTTCCCCGGTCCCATGCGTCTGTCCGATTTCGACTTCCACCTGCCCGAGGAGGCCATCGCCCTTCGCCCCGCCGCGCGCGGAACGGCGAAGCTGCTGGTCGTGCGTCCCGATGAGGTGGCGGACGGGGTGCTGGCGGATCGCCATGTCGGCAACCTGCCCGGCCTGCTGCAACCCGGAGACGCCCTGGTGTTCAACGACACCCGGGTCATCCCCGCGCGTCTGAGCGGCCTGCGGTTTCGCGACGAGAACATCGTGCGGGTCGAGGCCACCCTGCTGAAGCGCCTCGCGCCCGACCGCTGGACCGCCCTGATGAGGCCCGGCAAGCGGCTCAAGCCCGGCGACCGGATCCGCTTTGGCCAGTCGGCCGAGACCTGCAAACTGAACGGCATCGACGCCGAAATCGCCGCCAAGGGCGAGGACGGTGCGGTGGAGCTGCGCTTCGACCTGGCCGGTCCCGCCCTGGACCAGGCCATCCGCGACCTCGGCGACATGCCGCTGCCCCCCTACATCGCCTCCAAACGGGCCGAGGACGAGCGCGACCGGGCCGACTACCAGACCGTCTATGCAAAGGACGAGGGCTCGGTGGCGGCGCCCACGGCGGGCCTGCATTTCACCCCCGAACTGATCGCCGCCCTGGAGGCGAAGGGGGTTTCGACGCACTACGTGACGCTGCACGTGGGCGCGGGCACCTTCCTGCCGGTGAAGGTCGACGACGTCGCGGACCACCGCATGCACCCCGAGTGGGGCGAGGTCTCCGCCGCGACCGCCGATGCCCTGAACGCCGTGCGCGCCCGGGGCGGCCGCATCGTCTGCGTCGGCACCACCTCGCTGAGGCTGCTGGAAAGCGCCGCCGACCCCGACGGGACGATCCATCCGTTCACGGACGAAACCGCCATCTTCATCACCCCCGGCTACCGCTTTCGCGCCGCCGACGCCCTGATGACCAACTTCCACCTGCCGAAATCGACCCTGTTCATGCTGGTGAGCGCCTTCGCCGGCCAGACGCAGATGAAGACCGCCTACGCCCACGCCATCGCCTCCGGCTATCGCTTCTATTCCTACGGCGACAGCTCCCTGCTATTCCGCGCCGCCTGATGGCCGCCTTCCCCTTCGAGATTTCCGCAACCGACGGCGCCGCGCGCACCGGCGTACTTCGCACCCCGCGCGGCGACATCCGCACGCCCGCCTTCATGCCCGTGGGCACGGCCGGGACGGTAAAGGCGTTGACCGTCGACCAGGTGAGGGCCACAGGCGCCGACATCATCCTGGGCAACACCTACCACCTGATGCTCCGCCCCGGCGCCGAGCGGGTCAAACGTCTGGGCGGACTGCACAAATTCATGCGCTGGGACGGGCCGATCCTGACCGATTCCGGCGGCTTCCAGGTGATGAGCCTGTCGTCGATCTCCAAGGTGAAGGAGGACGCGGTCACCTTCCAGAGCCACATCGACGGCTCCAGGCACGTCCTGTCCCCCGAGCGCTCCATGGCGATCCAGGCCGACCTGCTGGGCTCCGACATTGTCATGCAGTTGGACGAGTGCGTGTCCTGGCCCGCAGAGGAGAAGCGCGCCCAGGAGGCCTTGCAGCTCTCCGCCCGTTGGGGCGCGCGCTGCAAGACCGCCTTTGGGACACGGGAGTCCCAGGCCCTGTTCGGCATCCAGCAGGGCTCGACCTTCGAACACCTGCGCCGGGAATCCACGGAGCGCCTGCTGGAGATCGGCTTCGACGGCTACGCCATCGGCGGCCTGGCCGTCGGCGAGGGCCACCAGCAGATGGTCGACACCCTGGACTACTGCGCCCCGCTGCTGCCCGCCGACCGGCCGCGATACCTTATGGGCGTTGGGAAGCCGATCGATCTGGTGGAGGCCATCGCGCGCGGCGTGGACATGTTCGACTGCGTCCTGCCCACGCGATCGGGCCGGCACGGTCAGGCCTGGACGGCGGAAGGACCGATCAACTTGAAGAATGCCCGCTTCGCCGAGGACGACGCGCCGCTGGACCCGAATTCAGACTGTCCGGCCGGCCGCGACTACTCCAGGGCCTACCTGCATCCCCTGGTG
>JANNVY010000123.1:0-1881 GCA_031408375.1 Pseudomonadota bacterium
TCTCCAACCCGCCGTACATCCGCTCCGCCGAGATTGAGACCCTGGACCCGGAGGTTCGCGACCATGAGCCGCGGCTGGCGTTGGACGGCGGCCCGGACGGACTTGAGGCCTACCGCGTGCTGGCGCCGGAAGTGCTGCGACTGCTCAAGCCCGGAGGCCTGTTCGCCATTGAGACCGGCTGGGATCAGGGACCGCAGGTGAAAGCGCTGTTCGAAGCCGCCGGCGGCCATCAGGTCCAGATCGTCAAGGACCTGTCCGACCGCGAGCGGGTGGTGACGGGACTCAAGAATCCCCTTGGAAATACGGCCGCGACTCGCTAAGGGTTGTGAGGTCTCCACCACATCGTTGATCTCCGCGCCACGGGGGCGCGCGCGTTCAAGCGATTGGAAATGGCGGGCGCGCAAGGTGCGCGGAACGCCGGGGCGGACAGAAACTTCGCGGTTCAGATCGGCAGACCGGGGCGAGGGCCCTGATCCCCTTCACCGCAGGCACCGGGGCGTTCCCGGGCCGCAACCTTTAAAATCAGAAACGGTCTTCGCGTAATGAGAGACTTCAAGAGCATGAAGCGCCAGCGTGGGCGCAACCGCAAGCCGGGCGGCGGCGGTGGCGGCCCGCAGGGGCATGGCAACAACCCCAACCGCGCCTTTGACTCCAATGGGCCTGAAAACCTGAAGGTTCGCGGCAACGCCCAGCACGTCTATGAGCGCTACCAGCAGCTGGCGCGCGACGCCGCCGCAGCCGGCGACCGCGTCCTGGCCGAGAACTTCCTGCAGCACGCCGAACACTATTTCCGTCTGATCCGCGCCATGCAGCCCCAGCGGCCGGTGTCAGACATCGCGGCCCGCGACGCCTTCGCGTCGGGCTTCGACATCGACTTCGAGGACGAGAGCGGCATCCCGCAGGTCGCCGAGGGCTTCGAGAACGAGACCCAGCCGCAGAGCGGCGAGGGCGGCGAACAGCGCAACGACACCGGCCAAAACCGCGACGGTCAAAACCGCGACAACCAGAACCGGGACGGCGAGTACCGCCGTGACAACAACGGCAACCGCGACTTCAACCGGGGCGACCGCGACAACTACCGCGACCGTGACGGCAACCGCGATAACAACCGCGCTCCCCGCGACGATCGCCCGCGTGAAGAACGATCCCAGAATGATCGGCCGCGTAACGACCGGAACCGTGATGATCGCCCCCGTGATGACCGGCCCCGCGAAGACCGGCCCCGCGAAGACCGGCCTCGCGACGACCGGCCCCGCGATGATCGTCCCCGCGACGACCGCCCGCGTGAGGACCGCCCGCGTGAGGACCGCCCGGCCGCCGAGGGTGAGGGCCGCCGTGAAACGCGTCGCGAGCGCTTCGAGCGCCAGCGCGGCGATCGCGCGCCCCGCTATGGCGACGAGGACCGTCCCAGCGAGGCGTCCGCCGATCCCCTGGCCGTCGTCCAGCCCCAGGCGACGCCGCTGGTCGAGCGCCCCGCCAAGGCCTCGCCGCGCCTGCGCGCCGAAGACGGTGGCGAAAGCCACATGCCGGCTTTCCTTGGCCGCGCCGCCACGCCTGCGCCGTCCGACGCGCCTGAGGCCGTCGAAAAGCCCAAGCGCGCGCCCCGCAAGAAGAAAGCCGCCGAAGAGCCCGCAGGCGAAGACGCGTAGGGCCGACCACCCGGTCGCCCAATTACCGCCTTGCTTGGCGGTATGAAGAATTCCGCACGGTCTTTGGGAACGGCTCAGCTTGCCGGGCATTGAGCGAGAATGCGCGCTCAAGGATGGGGCGCAGCACAGGGGAAGTGACATGCGCTGGAAAATCTCCGCACTGGCCGCCACGGCCGCGGTTCTGATGGCCGGGTGCGCCACCACCTCGACCACGCCGCCGCCGCCGCCCCCG
>JANNVY010000124.1:0-2648 GCA_031408375.1 Pseudomonadota bacterium
CTGGGTTCCGGATAAACGCTGCGCGTTTTCCGGAATGACGGCGAAAATTGAAATTGGAGCTCTTTGACGTGGCCCTGATCCTCACCGACGAACAGACGATGCTGCAGGAATCCGCTCGCGGCTTCCTGGCCGAGAGCGGCGTGGCCGAACTGCGCCGCGTGCGCGACACCCGCGACCCCGACGGCTTCTCCCGCGACCTTTGGAAGGCCTTCGCCGACATGGGCTTCACCGGCATCCTGGCGCCCGAGGCCTTCGGCGGCCTGGGCCTGGGCCATGTCGAGGCGGGCGTGGTGATGGAGGAGATCGGGCGCTGCCTGACGCCATCGCCCTTCCTGTCCACCGCCGTTCTGGGCGTCAGCGCCCTGAAGCACGCCTCCGATGATCGCAAGGCCGACTTGCTGCCGAAAATCGTCGCCGGTGACCTGATCACTGCGCTCGCTGTCGATGAGGGCGCCAAGCACGGCCCGGCGCGGACCGCCATGAGCGCCAAGCGCTCGGGCAACGGCTTCAAGCTGGACGGCGCCAAGGCCTTCGTGGTCGACGGCCACGTCGCCGGCCTGATGATCGTCGCCGCCCGCACGGCAGGCGCGCCGGACGAGGAAGCCGGCCTGACCCTGTTCGTGGTCGATCCCAAGACCAGGGGCGTCTCCATTGAGCGCACCGTCATGCTCGACGCCCACAACGCCGCGCGCATCACCTTCGAGGGCGTCGAGGTCGACGCCGACGCGGTGCTGGGCGAGGTGGACGGCGGCTGGAAATTGCTGGACGGCGTGCTGAACGCGGGGCGCGCCTGTGTGGCGTCCGAGTTGACCGGCGTGGGCGACGAGGCCTTCACCCGTACGGTCGACTACCTGAAACAGCGCCAACAGTTCGGCAAGCTGATCGGCGAGTTCCAGGCCCTGCAGCACCGCGCCGCCCACCTGTGGTCGGAAGTGGAGATCACCAAGGCCGCCGTCCTGAAATCGTTGCAGATGCTGGACGAAATGCCCGACGCGGCCGGCCCCTATGTTTCGGTCGCCAAGGCTCGCGCCGGCGCGACCGCGACGCTCGCCGTGCAGGAGGCCGTGCAGATGTTCGGCGGCATCGGCATGACCGACGAGATCGACATCGGCCTTTACATGAAGCGCGCCCGCGTCGGTCAGGAGTTGTTCGGAGACGCCAACTTCCATACGGACCGGATCGCCCGTCTCGGATCCTACTGAGTAACCCCATGACCGACGCCTCCAAGCCCTGGCCCGCCCTGCCGCTGTCCGAAGCGCACGCGCTGATGATGGCGCCCGGGTCGCTGTTCGAGACGGACGAGGTGGTCATTCGCGGCATCCCGACCAAGGTCTGGAAGAACGCGCCGCCGACCCTGAGGGAGGTCTTCCTCTTCGCCCGCGGCATGTTCGGCGCTCGCGAGTTCCTGGTCCACGAGGACGAGCGGGTCACCTACGAGGCCTTCGGGCGCGCCGCCCTGGCGCTCGCAGAGGACCTGCAGCGCCGCGGCGTCAAGAAGGGCGACCGCGTCGCCATCGCCATGCGTAATCTGCCGGAATGGCCCGTGGCCTTCTTCGCCACAGTGCTGGTCGGCGCCATCGCCACGCCGCTGAATGCCTGGTGGACCGGCCAAGAGCTGGAATACGGGCTGAAGGATTCGGGTTCAAAGGTCCTGATCACCGACCCCGAACGACTGGCCCGGGTGGCCGGCGCTCTGGCCGGCTGTCCCGACCTGGAGACCGTCTATGTCTGCCGCCTGCCCGCCAGCCCCGATCCGCGCCTGATCCGGCTGGAGGACTTCATCGGCGCGCCCTCGGTCTGGGCGACACTGAAGGACAGTCCGCTACCGGACGTGCCGCTGCACCCCGAGGACGATGCGACGATCTTCTACACCTCAGGCACGACGGGTAAGCCGAAGGGCGCGCTGGCGACCCACCGCAACAACACCGGCAACATCCTGGCCCTGGCCTTTTCCTACGATCGCGCCTTCGTGCGCCGGGGCGAAACCCCGCCCGTGCGCGGCAACCCCGAGGACGCCCAGAAGGTCGGCCTGGTCGGCATTCCCTTCTTCCACACCACCGGCTGCCACGCGCTGTTGATTCCCGCCATGATCCAGGGCGCCAAGCTGATCCTCATGCGCCGCTTTGACGCCGAGGAGGCCATGAAGCTGATCGAGCGCGAGCGGGTGACCAGCGCCGGCGGCGTGCCCGCCATCGCCTGGCTGATCCTCGAACATCCAAACGCGTCGAAGTACGACCTGTCGTCGCTGGAAAGCATTTCCTACGGTGGCGCGCCTGCCTCGCCCGAACTGGTGCGCAGGCTAGTCGAGACCTTCCCGAAGTCGATCCCCGGCACCGGTTGGGGCATGACCGAGACCGGCGGCACCCACACCCATCACCAGGGCGACGACTACCGCCATCGCCCCGACAGCTGCGGCGCGGTGCTGGGTCCCTACAAGATCAGGATCACCGACCCGGACGGGCAGGAGCTGGGGCCCAATGAGGTGGGCGAACTGTGGGCGTTCGGTCCCAACATCCTGAAGGGCTATTGGAACAAACCCGAGGCGACGGCCGAGACCTTCGTCGACGGCTGGGTGCGGACGGGCGACCTGGCCAGGATCAACGAGGAAGGCTTCCTGTTCATCGTCGACCGCGCCAAGGACATGCTGA
>JANNVY010000125.1:0-7344 GCA_031408375.1 Pseudomonadota bacterium
GCCACATCCGTCTGGCCTGGTGGCGCGAGGCGATCGACGAGCTGTTCGCGGGCAAGGAAGCGCGGGCTCATCCCGGTGTCGCCGCCATGGCCGGGCCGATCGGCCGGCGCGCCTTCGGCCAGGCGGATCTGGACGCGCTCATCGATGCGCGCGCCACCGACCTGGAGCCCGAGACGCTGACCAGCGAGGCGGCGCTCTACGCCCACATCGATGCGACGGCCGGCAAGCTGGCGACGGTGGCTTCCCGGCGTCTCGACCCGACCAGCCCTGCAGAAGCCGTGACTGACGCGATGCGGGCCTGGGGACTGGCGGGGCTGGCCCGTAACGGGCGCCTGCCGGCGGGGTGGGAGCAGGGCGCGCTGACGGCGCGGGTAGACGATTGCCTGCAGCGGTCGCGGGCCTCGCTCAGGGCGTTGCCGGTCGCGGCCTTCCCCGCAGTGGCCTATGCGGCCTTCGCCCGCGACTACGTCCGCGGCCGCGATCCTGGCCCGCTCGGCAAGCAGTTTCGGCTGCTGAAGGCTTCGCTGACCGGGCGGGTCTAGGCCGTCTCCAGCGCCGGCGCCTCAGCCAGCCAACGGTCCAGCACCTCGAGCGCGCGCACGCTCATCAACCGCTTTTTGGCCCGGCCCCGATCCTTGGGTGGCAGCTTACTGCCTTCGTGGTCGTGGCGGGGCGCCTCCAGCGGCGGCAGCAGGCCGTAGTTGATGTTCATCGGTTGGAACTTGCCGCCTTCCAGGTGGCCGCCGGTGATGTGGTTGACCAGGGCGCCGAGCGCCGTTTCGATCGGCGGCGGGGCGAGCGTGCGGCCCAGGCGTTCGGCCGCGGCCAGGCGGCCGGTGATCAGACCCATGGCGGCGGACTCGACATAGCCCTCGACCCCGGTGACCTGACCGGCGAAGCGCAGCCGCGGCATCGCCTTCAGCCGCAGCTGGCCGTCCAGCAGTTTGGGAGAATTGAGGAAGGTGTTGCGGTGCAGGCCGCCCAGCCGCGCGAACTGGGCCTCGCCCAGGCCCGGGATGGTGCGGAAGATGTCCGCCTGGGCGCCGTGCTTCAACTTGGTCTGAAAGCCGACCATGTTGAACAGGGTCCCCAGCGCATTGTCTTGACGCAGCTGGACGACGGCGTAGGCCTTCTCGGTGGGATTGTGCGCATTGGTCAGGCCGATGGGCTTCATGGGGCCGTAGCGCAGGGTCTCGCGGCCCCGCTCAGCCATGACCTCGATGGGCAGGCAGGCCTCAAAGTAGGGGACATTCTCCCAGTCCTTGAACTCCGCCTTGGGGCCATCCAGCAGGGCCTGAATGAAGGCCTCGTACTGCTCCCTGGTCAGGGGGCAGTTGATATAGGCCGCCGCGTCGCCGCCGGGACCTTCCTTGTCGTAGCGCGACTGTCGCCAGGCCACGCTCATATCGATCGAGTCTGCATGGATGATCGGGGCGATGGCGTCGAAGAAGGACAGGCTCTCCTCGCCGGTCAGTTCGAGGATCGCCTCGGCCAGGGCGGGCGAGGTGAGCGGGCCGGTGGCGACGATCACGCTGTCCCAGTCGGCAAGGGGCAGGCCCTCGATCTCGCCGCGCTCGATGCTGATCAGCGGATGGGATTCGAGTTTCGCGGTGACGGCGGCAGAGAAGGCGTCGCGGTCGACGGCAAGCGCGCCGCCGGCGGGAACCTGGTTGATGTCGCCACAGGCCATGATGATCGAGCCGCAGCGCCGCATCTCGGCGTGTAGCAGGCCCACGGCGTTGTATTCCCAGTCGTCGGAACGGAACGAGTTGGAGCAGACCAGCTCGGCCAGGCCGTCGGTCTGGTGGGCCGCGGTGCCGCGCACCGGCCGCATTTCGTGCAGAATGACGGGCACGCCGGCCTGGGCGATCTGCCAGGCGGCCTCCGAACCGGCCAGGCCGCCACCGATTACGTGAACAGGTTCAAGCTTCATCGGCGGACTGATACGCGGCCCCGCCCTGCGGCGGAAGGGGAGGGCGATGGAGGCCTCGCGAAAGATTACCGCGAATTACATGGTCAGCGACGCGCCAGGGTTTACGGTGATGCCGTCACAACGGTCACATTTCCCGGCTAGGTAGTCGTCCGGGAAACCGTGGCCAAACAACAACAATTCCCACCTTGGCCATCGTCGGTCTAAGGTGGTTAACGGGCGCACGGGGGTGAGGCCATGGCTAGTTTTTCCATCGGTGAAGCGTATGGCGCGGGCTTTGGCCTGGTCGCTCGCAAACCGTTTCAGGTCTTGACCTGGGGGATCGTCTACTCGGCGCTGAATTTGCTGCCGGTGTTGCTGATGTTCTGGCTGGTCGGCCCTGACATGATCAAGGCGTGGGGCGAGCTGATCGCCAACGCCGCAGCCAACGGAGACCCCGAGGCCAGCATGGAGAGTTACACCCAGACCATGTCGCGGGTGCAGTCTTTCCAGGCCCTGGGCGGGCTGACCTCGATCCTGGCGACGGCCATCATCAATGCCGCCATCTTCCGTGCAATGTTGCGGCCGTCCGACGGTGGATTTATGCACCTGAAGGTCGGCATGGACGAGCTTTGGCAGGGCCTCATCTACCTGGTCGCCGGCATCCTGATCGCCATCTTCGCCGTGCTCGTGGTGCTCGCCAGCGTCGCGATCGGCGGCATTGTCTACTTCGCTGGCGAAGCCGTCGGCTCGCCGCTGGGCGGCTGGATCAAGGTGCTTGGCCTGATCGCAACCGTCATCGCCTGTTTCACCACCATCGTGTGGATCTGCCTGCGGTTTTCGATGGCCGCGCCGGCCACCTTCGACACGCGCACTTTCCAGCTGTTCGAATCCTGGTCGCTGACCAAGGGTCACAGCCTTCCGCTGCTTGCTCTGGCCCTGCTGCTGGGCGTCACCATCATCGCGATCCAGGGCGTGCTCGGCGTCGCGTTCCTGGGAATCTTCTTTTCGCTGGGCAGCATCGAAGCGCTCAGCCCGGACTCCATCGAGGCTTTCTTCGCCCAAGCGCCGGACGTCTGGCTGGGCCAGGCGGCGCCCTGGATCATCGGAGTTGGATTGATCGGCTCGGTGCTCAGCGGGATCCTCCACACCATCCTGATGGCGCCCTTCGCCTCCGTCTACGCCCAGATCACTGAAACTCCCCAGTCCGTCGCCTAGGAGGACCGAACCATGGCGTTTTCCGCTACTCGCGCTGCCCTTGAAGGATTCCGTCTGGTCGGACGCCGTCCGGTCTCGATCCTGGTGTGGGCCATCTTCTACACCCTCGTCTCCGCCGTCCTGATCGCGGCGGCAGTGATGTTCCTCGGATCGACCGTGGTCGGCGAGATTGTTCGCAACCACCACAACCCCGAGTGGGCCCAAAACTACGACGTCGACAACGTGGAGGAGCTGTGGTCGCTGTTCGGCGGCATGGCGGTAGGGGCGGCGGTTCTGATCCCGGCGATAATCGTCCTGTCGGTGGTCCAGCTGTGCGCGGTGTTCCGCGCCGTCCTGCGGCCCAATGACCGCAGCTTCGCCTATCTGCGGTTCGGCGGCGATGAGCTGCGCCAGATCGGGCTGATGATCATCATGACCCTGTTCTTCGGCCTGCTGGCCTGCGGCTTTGTCGCGGCGCTGGTCTTTGGCCTCAAGGCCGCCGACCTGGACGGCGGGCTCAAGGCGGCGATCGGGATCATCGGCGGCATCGCATTCTTCGTCATGATGATCGTGCTCAGCATCCGGCTATCGCTCGCCCAACCCATGACCTTCGCCCAGCGCCGTATCCGCTTCTTCGGATCGTGGGGCGTGACCAAGGGCAAGTTCTGGCCGCTGCTCGGAATGTACATCCTGGCCGGCATCTTCACGATCATCGTCTATTTCGCCGGCGACGCCCTTGCGTCCTTCGTGGCTGGCCAGCTCGGCTTCAGCATGGAGTCGCTGTTCTCGGGCGACGCCTTCGCCGTCGACATCGACAACCTCTCCTTCGAACAGCTGGGCACTGTCTTCGGGACCGGGGGCCTGGCCTATGTGCTGATCTCCATGCTCTCAGGCGCCATCCAGCTGGCCACCGGCTATGCGCCACAGGCCGCAGCCTATCGCGACCTCACCGAACAGCAGACCCCGACGGATCCGGCGCCGGTCGCAGCCGACCCGCATGGCGATGACCACGGCCATGGCGCCGCCGCCGCTGCTGCCGCCCTGGCCGCCGGCGCCGGCGCCGCGGTTGCCGCCGACGCCCATGCCCATGGCGACCATGGCCAAGGTGATCATGGACCCGGCGGACATGCCGCCCCGGCCGTTGCGCCCCTGGCAGACGTTCACGGTGATGATGGCCATGGCGACCATGGTCATGGCGATCATGGGCACGCCGCGCTGGCCGCCGCCGACCACGGCCACGGCGACCACGGCCATGGCGACGCGCACGCCGCCCCGGCAGCTGACTCCCACGGCCATCATGACGATGGCCACGGGCATGGCGCGGATCACGGCCACGCCGCGCCTGCCGCCGATGCTCACGGCGACCAAGGTCACGGCGACGCCCACGCGGCCCCCACAGACCCCCATGGCGACCACGGCCATGCCGCCGCGCCTGCCGATGCTAACGCTGACCAGGGGCACGCGGATCACGGCCATGACGACCACGGCCACGCCGAGGCTCACCCAGCAGCCCCCGATGCGCACGGCGACGCCCACGGCGACGCCCACGGGGACGGCCACGGGGACGCCCACGGGGACGCCCATGGACACGCGGATCCGCACCGTCCCGATCCTCACCACCACTGATCTCTGCGATCATCGAGGACTGTCGGCCGTTGGCTTACGCGGGCGGCCGTCAGCCGTTTCGGGCGAGACGGCACGGGCTGACTCCGGTTAAGAGCGGGGCAGCCGCGTTGGCCGGGAGACCAGTCCATGGCGTTATCGCCAACCGAAGCCGCCTTCGAGGGCTTCCGCCTCACCCGTGAGAAGCCGCTGATCGTCGTCTGGTGGACGGTGGTCTACCTGTCCGTGAACCTCGTGGTCATGGCGCTGGCGACCTCGATCCTGGGCTCCAGCATGACCGATATCCTGGCCATGTCCGCCAATCCCATGTCGGCCGACGCGCAGGCGCTGGAGACCGTTGGCCCCAAGCTGCTCATGTTCGAAGCCGCGGCCTTGCCGCTGCTGTTGCTGATGAGCGCGGTGCTGGCAGGCGCCGCCTATCGCGCTGTGCTCCAGCCCGGTGAAACCAGCCGGTTTGGCTACCTCAAGCTGGGCGCTGACGAATTGCGGCTGGCGCTGCTCTACCTTGTGCTCACGTTCATCATCATCGGCGCCATGATGGTCATTTCGCTCGTCGTCGGCGTGCTGTTGGGCCTCATCGTCGGGGTCTCTGGCGGCGGCGCGGCCGGTGCAGTGGCCGGCGGCCTGGCCATGGCCGCTGCCCTGACCGCCATGCTGGGGGCGCTGGCCTATTTCGGCGTGCGGCTGTCGCTGGCAGGGCCGGCGACGTTCAGCGAGAAGAAGCTCACCCTGCGACCCGCTTGGCTGATGACGCGCGGCCATTTCTGGCGGTTGCTGGGGGCCTATTTCCTGTCCTGGATTCTGGCCATCGTGGTCACCTTGCTGGGCAAGGCCGTGTTCACCGGCGTCGGCGCGGCCGTGGGCGGCGGCATGGGCGCCTACACGGCCGCCGGCCTTCCTGACTTCAGCTCCATGGCCTCGGTCTTCGGACCCGACCACCTGCTGTTCCTGGCCTCGACGGCGGTACTGGGCGCCCTGCAGGCTGCGGTCACCCTTACGCCCGCCGCCGTCGCCTATCGCGCGCTGGGCGGCCGGTCGCCCGGCATCGTCGTCTAGCTGGCCTTCTTCCGCCGACCCTTGCGGCGCTGCTCGTGGCGCTCCAGCACCTCGGCGAGATAGCGGCCGGTCCAGCTGGTCTTGTCGGTAGCCACCTGTTCGGGCGTGCCCTTGGCCACGATCTGTCCGCCGCCCTCGCCGCCCTCGGGACCGAAGTCGAGGATGTAGTCGGCCGTCTTCACGACATCGAGGTTGTGCTCGATCACCACCACCGTGGCGCCCTGCTCGACCAGCTCGTGCAACACCTCGAGCAGCTTGCGGGTGTCTTCGAAGTGCAGTCCCGTGGTCGGCTCATCCAGGATATAGAGCGTCCGCGCCGTCGCCCGGCGTGAGAGCTCCTTGGACAGTTTCACCCGCTGCGCCTCGCCGCCTGACAGCGTGGTCGCCGACTGGCCAACCTTGATGTAGCCCAGGCCCACGCGCTCCAGCGTGCGCATCTTCTCGCGGATCGAGGGCACCGCCTTGAAGAAGGACGCGGCCTCCTCGACGGTCATGTTCAGCACGTCGGCGATGGAGCTGCCCTTGAACAGGATCTCCAGCGTCTCGCGGTTGTAGCGCCGGCCCTTGCAGACGTCGCAGGTGACATAGATGTCGGGCAGGAAGTGCATCTCGATCTTGATCAGGCCGTCGCCCTGGCACGCCTCGCAGCGCCCGCCCTTGACGTTGAAGCTGAACCGCCCCGGGCCGTAGCCGCGAGACTTGGACTCCGGCAGGCTCGCGAACCAGTCGCGGATCGGACCGAAGGCGCCGGTGTAGGTGGCCGGGTTCGAACGCGGCGTGCGCCCGATCGGCGACTGGTCGATGTCGATGACCTTCTCGAAGTTCTCCAGCCCCTCGATGCGGTCGAACGGGGCAGGGGCGGCCGTGGCGTTGTTCAGCCGGCGCGCGGCGGCCTTGTAAAGGGTCTCGATGGTGAAGGTCGACTTGCCGCCGCCCGACACCCCGGTGATGCAGGTGAAGGTCCCAACCGGGATCTCGGCGGTGACGCTCTTCAGGTTGTTGCCGGTGGCGCCTTCGATGCGCAGCCGCTTCTTGCCGAGGGGCCGGCGCTGATCCGGCACCTCGATGGCCAGTTCGCCGGTGAGGTATTTGCCGGTGATCGAGCGCGGGGCGGCCATCAGGTCGGCGGGCAGGCCCTGGGCGACGATCTCGCCGCCGTGCACGCCCGCGGCCGGTCCCATGTCGATGACATAGTCGGCCGTAAGGATCGCCTCTTCGTCGTGTTCGACGACCAGCACCGAATTGCCGAGATCGCGCAGGCCGCGAAGGCTATCCAGCAGGCGGGCGTTGTCGCGCTGGTGCAGGCCGATGGAGGGTTCGTCCAGCACGTAAAGCACCCCGGTGAGGCCCGAGCCGATCTGGCTGGCCAGCCGGATGCGCTGGCTCTCGCCGCCACTGAGGGTGCCGGAGTTGCGGCTGAGGTTCAGGTAGTCCAGGCCGACATTGACCAGGAACCGCAGGCGGTCGTTGATCTCCTTCAGGATCCGCCGGCCGATTTCCAGCTGCTTGTCGGTGAGATTCGTCTCCAGGCCCTCGAACCAGGCCTGGGCCTTGCGGAT
>JANNVY010000126.1:0-3641 GCA_031408375.1 Pseudomonadota bacterium
GTTTGGAAGCCGCCGGCATCGGCGAGGGCTGCAAACTGACCAACATCTCGGCGGCCGTCGAGCAGCGCGAAGGCGTCTACCTCCAGGCTCTCCGCGCCAAGGGGATCCCCTGCGCCGGCACCGAGTTCCGCCTGCTGGGTAAGGACTCTCGCCAGCGCGACGTGGTCGAATTCACCTGCTCGGACCGTCCCGCCGGCCTGGTCGCCTTCATCCCGCAAGCCGGCGCGCCTTCGACGGACATCACCAACTTCGACTGTTTCGAAGCCGAAGGCCGCTCGCTGAAGTGCCAGCTGACCACCCACGCCCAGCTGGCCGCGCGCCTGGTGCCGACCATGGCCGCGAAGAACTGTGACGTTTCGAACTTCGCCGTCCGCGGCGCGTCCGAGACCGATGGTCTGGTCGTCGAGGTTGCCTGCCGCAACTCCGAAGCCAAGGGCTACATCATCGACCTGCCGGAAAACCGCGGGCCCTACACCACGGCCAACAGCTGCGCCCAGGCCGCCTCGCGCGGTTCGGAGCCCTGCCGCCTGCCCGAAAACCGCTAAGGCGCTCGCCTGAACGGTTGAAACGATTGAGGCCCCGGAGTTCGCGCTCCGGGGCCTATTTCTTGAGGGGGACACAATGAGCCGACTGAGGCTGGTCTTCGCCGCGACCGCGCTGGCTGCGGCCCTCTCCGCCGTGGCCCAGGCCGCGCCTGCCCCGCTGAAGGGCGACGCGGCGCGCGGCAAGCAGGTCTACGGCCGCCGCTGCTCGGGCTGTCACACCCTGATCCGCAACGGCGAAGGCCCTCGGCACCTGCGGGTGTTCGGCAGCCTCGCCGGCTCGGTGGCGGATTACGACTACAGCGAGGCGCTGAAGCGCTCGGGCATCGTCTGGAATGAAGCGACGCTGGACCGCTGGCTGGCCGATCCCGAAGCCATGGTCCCGGGAAACTCCATGGGCTACCAGACCCGATCGGCGCGCGACCGCGCCGACGTCATCGCCTACCTGAAAAGCTTCTAGCGGCCGACGAAATAGCCGGCCTCAAACCGGCAGGTGGGGCGTGACTCTCGCCTTCAAGAGGCGGATCAGCGCCTCTTCCATGAACTTGTAGTCGTCCGGAATGCCCAGGACGATCAGACGCGCCTTCAGGCTACGCTTGAACTTCTTGAGCAGCCGGTTGCGGTGCGCCTGCTCCATCACGAAGATCACGTCCGCCCACTCGACCAGTTCGGCGGTCAGGGGTTCCTCGGCGTCGTTGTTCAGGCCCCCCGAAGCGACCTCGATGCCGGGCCATTCGGCGAATATCTGTTCGGCGGTGGGGCTGCGCAGCTTGTTCTGGCTGCACACGAACAGGACGTTCTTGCTCACGCCCCCAGCGTTTCCTGGAAGCGCACCGGCCGGCCGCGCGCCGCGTCCGCCAGTTCGCCGTCGCGCATGACGACCTTGCCGCGCACGATGGTCGCCATGGGGATGCCCTGGACCTCCATGTCCACGAACGGTGTCCAGCCGCAACGGCTGGCCATGTCCTCGTGGCGCAGGACCTTTTTCGCCTTCAGATCGACGATGGTCAGGTCGGCATCGTAGCCCTCGGCCATGCGGCCCTTGCCGGCGATACCGAAGACCCGCTGGGCGCCGTGGCTGGTCATGTCGACGAAGCGCTCCAGCGTCATGCGGCCCTGGGCCACATGGGTCAGCATGATCGGCACGAGGGTCTGGACCCCAGGCATGCCGGACGGCGAGGCCGGATAGGGCCGGGCCTTTTCCTCGATGGTGTGCGGCGCGTGGTCGGAGCCGATGACGTCGGCGACCCCCTGTTCCACCCCCAGCCAGAGGCCGGCGCGGTGGTGGGCGTCACGGATCGGGGGATTCATCTGGGCGTAGCCCTTGAGCCGCTCGTAGGCCTCGGGGCCCTCCAGCGTCAGGTGCTGGGGCGTGAGCTCGACGGTTGCCACGTCCTTGTTGTCCGCCAGGTAGGCGATCTCGTCGGCGGTAGTGACGTGCAGGACGTGGATGCGCTTGCCGTAGGCCCTCGCCAGGGTGACCAGACGGTGGGTCGACTGGATGGCCGACAGCGCGTCGCGCACCTCCGGGTGGCTGGTCCAGTCGCCGGTGCGCGCCAGCGGTCGGCGGTCGGCCAGGCGATACTCGTCCTCGGAATGGAAGGTGGCGCGGCGGTTGGTGTGTTTCAGGATATCGGCCACGCCGTCGTCGTCGGGGACCAGCAGGGTGCCGGTGGACGCCCCCATGAACACCTTGACCCCACAGCAGCCCGGCAGGCGCTCCAGCTCGCCCAGGAACTTCGCGTTCTCGTGGGTGCCGCCGACGTAGAAGGCGTGGTCGCACCACATGCGGTCCAGCGCGCGGCCCAGCTTGTCCTCCAGCGCCTCGGCGTCGGTGGTGGTGGGCTCGGTGTTGGGCATCTCGAAGACGGCGGTGACGCCGCCCAGCACCGCCGCGCGGCTGCCGGTCTCGAGGTCTTCCTTCCACTCCAGCCCCGGTTCGCGGAAGTGGACCTGGGTGTCGATGACCCCCGGCAGCACGGTCAGGCCGGTGGCGTCGAAGGTCTCGCCGGCCGACGCCCGCGACAGGTCGCCCACTTCGACGAACCGCCCGTCTCGCACGCCGACGTCCGCAAAGCCGCGGCCGGCGTGGTTCACCACCTCGCCGCCCCGCACGATCAGGTCGTAGGTCTGGGCCATCTCAGTTCCCCGGATTGGCGTCTTCAGCCTCCGCTTCGGTAAGGACATCTTCAGGCTCGACGTCCGCTTCCTCGGCTTCGGCGTGGTCCGCTTCGGTAGGCTCGAATTTGGGGACCGGAGCCGAGATCGGCTCGGGCCGGGCGCCGGCATCGGTCTCGGCGTAGAGTTTCAGGGCCGCTTCCACCACCGTGTCGATCGGCACGTCGTACATGTGGTTGATGGTCTGGTTCAGCTTCGGATCATGGCGGCGGAAGTCGTCCATCGACTTGGGCCCGCGCACGGCCAACCGGCCAGGGCCCCACGGGCCTTCAAGGCTCTCGTCGGACGGCCCGAACACGGCCAGCACCGGAATGCCCGCAGCCGTCGCCAGCTGGGTCCAGATGGAGTCGTTGCCGACGTAGAAACGGCAGCGTTTGAGCAGGGCGCAGGTCTGCAGCCGGTCCAGCTTGCCCTGAGCCTCGATCACCCGCTCGCGCGATACCGTGACCCGGATGGAATGCACCGCCTCGCGGTCGTCATCGGCGCCGACGATCAGCAAACGGCCATCCGACATCGGGCCGTCCGGACCCAACAGGGTGCCGGCCACCTTGGCGAAACGCTCGGCTTGCCAGGTCTTGCCGATCCAGTCCGAGCCCGGGCCGATGGCCAGGATCGGCCCGTCGCCGGGCCTGGCGTGGGCTTCCAGGAAGGCGTCGACCACGGCCTCGGTCTCGGCGTCGGTGTAGTGCCAGGGACCGGGCGGATCGTCCTGGACCTGCAGCACGTGGGCGGCCTGGATCACCTTGTGCGGCAGGGGCTGGCCCTTGGGCCACGGCTGGCGCTCGGCGCGCTTGCGGCGCGACAGCCAGCCAGAGAAGTTTGCCCCGCGCAGGTCCACGACCAGACCCCATTTGCGCTCGCGCACCCGGTTCCAGAGCTTGAACCGCTCGCCGGAGCCGTCGCCTTCGATGACCAGCAGGT
>JANNVY010000127.1:0-10458 GCA_031408375.1 Pseudomonadota bacterium
CCGGCCAAGTTCCGCCGGCCGGGCCTGAACGCCACCCACTGGTTCGACGGCGACGGCCTGATGCGCCGGTTCGCCATCGGGGAGGGGCGCGCCACGGCCCAGGCCCGTTTCGCCGACACCCCCAAGCGCCGCCAGGAAGCCGCCGCCGCCGCCATGATCGTCCCAGGTTTCGGCTCGCCGGGCCGGGCCGACGCCAACATCGAGAGCAACGACGACGTCAATGCCGCCAATACCTCGGTCATGGCCGCGGGCGACAAGGTCTGGGCCCTTTGGGAGGGTGGGTCGCCCTTCGCCATGGACGCCACGACCCTCGCTTCCGAGGGTTTCGTCGCCCTGCGCGGCGACCTCAAGGCCATGCCGTTCTCGGCCCACCCGCGCTACGAGCCGGACGGCCGCATCTGGAACTTCGGGCTTAACCGCGACAAGGCCTTCATCTGGCGGCTCGGTCGTGACGGCGCGCTGGAAGACGCCCAGATGGTCCCGCTCGGACGGGCCAGCTATTTCCACGACTTCACCTCCACCGAGCGCCATCTGGTGATCGTGCTGCAGCCCTGGATGCACGAGAGCTTCCGCCTGCCTCTGATCGGCGGCTTCGTCTGGCGCCCCGAGCTGGGGACCCAGGTGCTGGTCATCGACAAGGACGACCTGACCCGGCGCCGCGTCTATGAGCTGCCGGCCTTCTCGGCCTTCCACCTGGGCGACGCCTGGGAAGAGACCGACGGGACCATCCGCTTCGACATCTGCACCACGCCCGATCCAACCTTCGGCGCCCAGACCGCCGGCGACCTGCTGGTCGGCAAGCTGGACGCCAGCCCGCCCGCCGTCCTGGCGCGCATCGCGCTGGGGACGGACGGCAAGGGTCGCTACGAGGTCACCGACACGATCGCGGAGTTTCCCAAGTCGGACCCGCGCTTCGCGGGCAAGGCGCGGACGCTCACCTTCCACACCTGGGGCAAGCCCGGCCGCATCGGCCAGACCCCCTCGCCGCAGGGCGTAGCCGCTTCCAACTTCCGCACCGGAACAGTCGACCACTTCGATTTCGGCCTTCGCCATCTGGTCGAGGAGCCAATCTTCGTGGCCCGCCCGGGGTCGTCGGCCGAGGGCGACGGCTGGCTGCTCGCCACCAGCCTGAACCTCGACGCCGGCGCTACCGAACTGCACGCCTTCCACGCGCGCCACATCGGTCGCGGCCCGGTCGCCAGCTGGCGCGCTGATGTCGCGCTCCCGCTCACCTTTCACGGAACCTTTGTCCCGGCCTGAACACGCCGGGTTGCGAACAGGAAGGCTGAACCAGCATGACCGACTACCGATCCCTCGCAACCGCGAAGCACGGCTGGGTCCGGGCCGTCGTCCCTGGGGTCCTGACCCTGGCCCTGATCGCTGCCGCGATCATGCTGGCGCCCGGGGTGATGACCTTCAGCGGCGTGGAGATCGAGCCCCACGCCCCGGACCCGTCGCTGCTCGCCGCCGCGCCCCTGGCGATTCAGCTGCACCTGTCGGCGGCGGGCGCAGCCTTCTTCCTGGGGCTGATGCAGTTCGCCCTGCCCAAGGGCACGGGCCTGCACCGCACCACGGGATGGATCTGGGTGGTGCTGATCGCGGCGGCGGCGATCAGCTCGCTGTTCATCCGCCAGCTCAACCACGGCGCCTTCAGCCTGATCCACATCCTCTCGGGTTGGACCCTGGTGGTCCTGCCGATGGCGATCTACGCCGCGCGGCGGGGCGAGATCGCCAAGCACCGCAGCCGCATGACGGGCCTGTTCATCGGCGGCCTGCTGATCGCCGGATCCCTGGCCTTCCTGCCCGGGCGGCTGATGTGGCGGCTGTTCCTGGGGGACTAGCGGCTCAGGTGCGGGCGCACAGGGCCCGGAACCCCGCCGCCGCGAACCGCGTCATCCGCTCGTAGGCCGTGATCAGGTCCCCGGAGCGGCAGAGGCCGCCCGACAGGCGGTCCAGGCGGCCGGTCTCGCCCAGCGTCAGGGTCAGGGCGCCGGACAGGTTGTGGTAGGCCCAGTAGAGGTCCTCGTCGCGCGCGCCCGGCATTGCGCGTCTCAGCAGTTCGATCATGCGATGGATGACCGGGTCAAAGTAGCGGGTCATGGTCTCGCCGCCCCACAAGGGATTGGCGTTGGCCTGGGCCACCAGGGCGAAATAGTGCTTCCAGCCCGGCCCGCCCTTTTCGCCCCATTCCAGGGTCTCCTTCAGGAAGGCCTCGATGACCCCCTCGACGGTCAGGTTGTCGCCAGCTTCACGTTCGTATGCGGCCAGGGCGGCCAGGCGGTCGGAGTTGAGGATCTCGGCCCGGCGCAGGAACACCGCGTCGAACAGGCCCCGCTTGGCGCCGAAATAGTAATGCACCAGGGCGGTATCAAACCCGGCCTCGCGGGCCACCTCGCGGATGGTCACGCCGTAGAATCCGTGTTTGGAAAACAGGTCCTCGGCCACATCCAGGATGGTCTCCGAGGTATCCGGCGCCTGGGCGCGCTTGGGCGGCCGGCCCCGTCGCGCAGGTTCGCGAGCGGCCTCCCCGGCGGGAAGCGCAGCCGTCATTCGGGGCTTGGACAGGTCCACGCGAACTCCTAGCAATTCCGTTGGGCCGGGTGTGACCAGAAGCCACACCCAAGGCCAAACTGCATCCTTTTCATGACTGAGCGTTTGACAGTTTTCACGTCAAGCCTCAGGTTCCGATTAATCACCAAGCGCTGAATTAAAAGTGCGCCTGGGACGTTGGAAACGCTAGGCGACGGCCAAGCCGTACGCACGGGAGGATACCATGAGACACCTTATGAAGGCGTCGCTGCTGGCCAGTGTCGCGTTTGGAGTCATGGCGACGTCAGCCATCGCCCAGGAACAAGCCACCGCCGTCGACGAGGTCGTCGTCACTGCCCGCCGCACCGAAGAAAACGTGCAGCAGGTGCCCGGCGCCGTATCCGCGTTCAGCGAGCGTGCCCTTGAGCGTCTGCAGGCTCAGGACACCACCGGCCTGCAGGGCGCGGTGCCGAACCTGAACATCGTGCAGGGCCGCGGCTCGTCCAACGCCACCAACATCTACATCCGTGGCGTCGGCCAGCCCGACGCGCTGCAGACCTTCGACCCCGCCGTCGGCGTCTATGTCGACGATGTCTACCTGTCGCGCATCCGCGGCGCCCAGCTCGACCTGCTCGATCTGGAGCGCATCGAAGTTCTGCGCGGGCCGCAAGGCACGCTCTATGGCAAGAACACCATCGGCGGCGCGCTGAAGCTGGTGACTCGCCGTCCCGGTCAGGACTTCCGGGCAATGGCGTCGGTCTCCGCCGGCAACTACGGCATGCTCGAAGCCAAGGCCTCGGTCTCCGGTCCGGTGAGCGACACGCTCGCGCTGGGCATCGCCGGCATCTACTCGGTGCGCGACGGCTACGTGCAGGATCGTTTCAACAGCCGCGAATACAATGACAAGAACACCCAGGGCGTCCGCGGCGCCCTGGCCTGGACCCCCACCGATCGCCTGACCATCGACATCTCCGCCGACTATTCGCGCGACGACGCGGCCATGACCGTCGGCCAGCCCGTCAACAACCTGACGACGCTGTTTGGCGGGCCCCTGCTGGTCGTGCCGAACCCCAATGTCTACAACTTCACCGCGGCGACGACCTCGACCCTGCCGAACTCGACTGAGCTCCAGCACTGGGGCATAGCCGGTACGATCACCTACGAGATCAGCGACAGCCTGACCTTCAAGTCGATCACCGCCTACCGCAACCTGCAGACCGACGATTACGTCGACATCGACGCGACCCAGCTCGAGACCGGCGACGTCTTCGTCGGCGTCGACCAGGACCAGACCAGCCAGGAATTCCAGCTCCTCTACTCGACCGAAAACTGGAATGTGGTGGCGGGCGCCTACTACCTGCGTGAGAACATCACCTCCCACCAGGAAGCCTACGCCGACGATCTGATCGGCCCGTTCTTCAATCCGTTCCCGATCATCACCCCGACGTCATTCAGCCGCTTCGTCGACGACGACCTGCAGACCACCAGCTGGGCCGGGTATCTGAACGGCAGCTACCGGTTTTCCAACGGCCTCGGCCTGTCGGCTGGCATCCGTTACACCAGCGAGAACAAGGATTACGCGCGGGCCACCTCAACGGTTTCGAACAACCCGTTGTTCACCTCGGTCACACCGTTCCTTTACCTCGACGAGGACACCTGGAACGACTGGTCGCCGATGGTCTCGCTCGACTACCAGATCGACGACGACCGGATGATCTACGCGCGCATCAGTCGCGGCTTCAAGTCGGGCGGCTTCAACGGCCGGGCCAACTCGCCTGCCGAGCGCCGGCCCTACGATCCTGAGATCGCCACCACCTACGAAATCGGCGCCAAAACCTCATGGTTCGACAACTCGCTGCGCCTGAACCTGGCGGCCTTCATCAACGAGTACGAGGACTTCCAGGCCCGCGTCTCGTCGCTGGAACTGGTGCTCGGCGTCCCGACGCCGCAGCTCAGCGTCTTCAACGCCGGCAAGATGGAAATCTTCGGCGTCGAGCTGGAAGGTCAGTGGACCCCGGTCCAGGGCCTGCTGCTGGATACCCAGATCGGCTACCTGAACGCCGACTACAAGGAATTCGGCGACATCCGCTTCGCCGCCTTTGGTGGCAGCCGCGCCTTCCAGGATCCGGCCTTCGCGCCGGAGTGGACCGCGCGCTTCGGCGGCCAGTACGAGTGGAGCCTGAACGGCAACGGCCACCTCCAGATCGGCGCCAACGCGCGCTACCGCTCGGAAATGGCGCTGGCGGTGGACAACACCTTCACCAACACCAACGTGCGTAACGGCCTGTGGTCGGACGCCTACTGGCTCTACGACGCCCGCGCCGTCTGGCAGAACGAGGACCGCCGCTTCTCGCTTGGCCTCTACGGCCAGAACCTGTCGGACGAGGTCTACCGCACCGAGGGCCAGGAGTTCTCGTCGGTCGGCAGCATCCGGACGGCCTACTACGGAGCCCCGCGCACCTGGTTCGTCCGCGCCACCGCGCGCTTCTAGAACCAGCGTCCATCCCGACATACTGGCCCTCGGCGAAGACGCCGGGGGCCTTTTTCGTGCATGCCGGTCGGACGCCGGTCGCGTCGCGGGAACCGGGGTTGATGATTGCGGCCCCCGGGGGAAGCGATCAGGGCAGCTCCAGGCAATTTCCCACCCCCCGCCCCCCCAAGGTTGAACCGCTGTTTCGCGCGTGCGAAAAGCGGCGCGCCCCGGCATTCGCCTGGGGATTCCCCGCCTCCGCGAAGCCCGGTTTTCAAAGCGCCCATGAACATCCACGAGCATCAAGCCAAGGCCGTCCTGCGCGAGTTCGGCTTGCCTGTCCCCAACGGCTATCCGGCCTTCACGGTCGCGGAAGCCGTCAGCGCGGCCAAATACCTCAAGGATTCGCCGGTGTTCGTGGTGAAGTCCCAGATCCACGCCGGCGGGCGCGGCAAGGGCCGGTTCATGGAACTGGGCCCCGACGCCAAGGGCGGTGTTCGCGTCGTCCGTTCGGCCGCCGAGGTCGAGGAAAACGCCAGGGAGATGCTGGGCAACACCCTGGTCACCATCCAGACCGGCCCCAAGGGCAAGCGCGTCAATCGCCTCTACATCGAGGAAGGCGCCGACATCGCGCGTGAGCTGTACCTGTCGCTGCTCGTCGACCGCGAAACCAGCCGCATCGCGGTGGTCGCCTCCACCGAGGGCGGCATGGACATCGAAGGCGTCGCCCACGATACGCCCGAAAAGATCCACACCTTCTCGATCGACCCGACGACCGGCGTCATGCCCCACCACGGCCGGGCGCTGGCCAAGGCGCTGGCGCTGACCGGCGACCAGGCCAAGCAGGCTGGCAAGATCCTGGGCCAGCTCTACGGAGCCTTCGTGGCAAAGGACATGGCCATGATCGAGGTCAACCCGCTGATCATCACCGGCAAGGGCGAGGTGGTCTTGCTCGACGCCAAGATGAGCTTCGACGACAACGCCGAGTACCGGCACCCGGAACTGTCGGAACTGCGCGACCTGACCGAAGAGGACGACAAGGAGATCGAGGCGTCCAAGTACGACCTCTCCTACATCGCGCTGGACGGCGACATCGGCTGCATGGTCAACGGCGCCGGCCTGGCCATGGCGACCATGGACATCATCAAGCTGTACGGCGCCGAGCCCGCCAACTTCCTCGACGTCGGCGGCGGCGCGTCCAAGGAAAAGGTCACCGCGGCCTTCAAGATCATCACCTCCGACCCCGCCGTGAAGGGCATCCTGGTCAACATCTTCGGCGGCATCATGCGGTGCGATATCATCGCCGAAGGCGTGATCGCGGCGGTCAAGGACGTCGGGCTGAAGGTGCCGCTGGTGGTTCGCCTGGAAGGCACCAATGTCGACCTCGGCAAGAAGATCCTCAACGAATCCGGCCTCGACATCATCGCCGCCGACGACCTCGCCGACGCCGCCCAGAAGATCGTCAAGGCGGTGAAGGGCTGATCGTGATCAGGCTCCCGGTCCTCATCGCAGGCGCGTTCCCCGCGGCCCCGGCCAAGGGAGACGGCGGCTGATGCGCGCGCTCCTCGCCGTCGTCGACCTGAAATTCGAGAAGGGCGCGCTGGTCGTCAGCGACACCCTCCCCCGCCATTAACGCCTTCCCGGAACCGAGACGTCCATGTCCATCCTCGTCGACAAGAACACCAAGGTCATCTGCCAGGGGATCACCGGATCCCAGGGGACCTTCCACACCGAACAGGCCATCGCCTACGGCACGAAGATGGTCGGGGGCGTGACCCCGGGCAAAGGCGGCCAGACCCATGTCGGGCTGCCGGTCTATGACACGGTGGGCGAGGCGGTCGCCGCCACCGGCGCCAACGCCAGCGTCATCTACGTCCCGCCGCCCGTCGCCGCGGACTCGATCCTGGAGGCCATCGACGCCGAGATCCCGCTGATCTGCTGCATCACCGAAGGCATCCCGGTGCTGGACATGGTCAAGGTGAAGCGCTCGCTGTCGGGCTCGAAGTCACGCCTGATCGGGCCCAACTGCCCGGGCGTCATGACGCCTGACGAGTGCAAGATCGGCATCATGCCGGGCAACATCTTCAAGCGCGGCTCGGTCGGCGTCGTCTCCCGTTCGGGCACCCTGACCTACGAAGCCGTGTTCCAGACCACCAACGCGGGCCTCGGCCAGTCGTCGGCCGTCGGCATCGGCGGCGACCCGGTCAAGGGCACCGAGTTCATCGACATCCTCGAGATGTACCTCGCCGACCCCGAGACCCGGTCGATCATCATGATCGGCGAGATCGGCGGCTCGGCCGAGGAAGACGCCGCCCAATTCCTGGCCGACGAAGCCAGGCGCGGCCGCTCCAAGCCCACCGTCGGCTTCATCGCCGGCCGCACGGCCCCTCCGGGCCGCCGCATGGGCCACGCCGGCGCGATCATTTCGGGTGGCAAGGGCGGCGCGGACGACAAGATCGCGGCCATGGAAGCGGCCGGCATCCGCGTTTCGCCGTCGCCGGCGGCGCTGGGCGCGACCCTGCTGGAGCTGCTGAAGGGCTAGAAAAAAGCGTTGTCGGGCCCAAGTCCGGCAATGACCTGTTGAGACACTGACACTATCTAGAGAGCCGCCCCTCTCCCCATCGGGGCGCGCAAGGACGATCAGACACCATGGCGGACGATTCCGGCCGGCTGAATCAGGTCTTCGCCGAGACCTCCTTCCTCTACGGGGGCAACGCCGCCTTCGTTGAAGACCTGCACGAGCGCTGGGCGCTGGACCCTGCGTCGGTCAGCCCTGAGTGGCGCGCCTTCTTCGACAGCCTGAAGGACGGGCCTGCCGACGTGACCAAGGCGGCCAACGCCGGCGCCTGGGGCCGCCATACGCCCACGCCCCGCACCGACGACCTGGCGGCGCTGGACGGCCTGTGGCCGGCGGTCGAGGCCAAGACCGCCAAACAGATCGAGATCGCCAAACCCGGCGCCAGCCAGGCCGAGATCCGCGCCGCCGCCCACGATTCCGTGCGCGCGCTGATGCTGATCCGCACCTACCGCATCCGCGGCCACCTGCACGCCAACCTCGACCCCCTGGGCCTGGAGCCCCCGATCCACAACGCAGAGCTGGAGCCTGACTTCTACGGCTTCTCGGCCGCCGACATGGACCGGCCGATCTTCATTGACGGCGTGCTGGGTCTGCAGGAAGCGACGCTGACTGAGATCATCTCGATCCTGCGCCGCACCTACTGCGGCAATGTCGGCGTGCAGTACATGCACATCGCCGAGCCGGCCGAGAAGCAGTGGATCCAGGAGCGCATCGAGGGCCGCGACAAGGAGATCCAGTTCACGCCCGAGGGCAAGATCGCCATCCTCAAGAAGCTAATCGAGGCCGAGACCTTCGAACGCTTCCTGCACAAGCGCTTCCCCGGCACCAAGCGCTTCGGCCTGGACGGCGGCGAGGCCCTGGTCCCGGCCCTGGAGCAGGTGATCAAGCGCGGCGGCGCCATGGGGGTCGACGAGATCGTGCTGGGCATGCCCCACCGCGGGCGTCTGAACGTGCTGGCGGCGGTGATGGGCAAGCCCTACCGCACCATCTTCCACGAATTCCAGGGCGGCTCTTCGGTGCCGTCGGACGTCGGCGGTTCAGGCGACGTGAAGTACCACATGGGCGCCTCCTCGGACCGCGAGTTCGAGGGCAACTCCGTCCACCTGTCGCTGACCGCAAACCCGTCGCACCTCGAGATCGTCAATCCGGTAGTGCTGGGCAAGGCGCGGGCCAAGCAATACTTCGACCAGCGCAAGGATCCCGAGGCCAGCCGCGGCAAGGTCATGCCGCTGTTGCTGCACGGCGACGCTGCCTTCGCCGGCCAGGGCGTGGTGGCCGAGTGCTTCGCGCTGATGGGGCTGAAGGGCTACCGCACGGGCGGCACCCTGCACTTCATCGTCAACAACCAGATCGGCTTCACTACCAGCCCGCGCAACTCGCGTTCCTCGCCCTATCCTTCGGACGTGGCGCTGATGGTCCAGGCGCCCATCCTGCACGCCAACGGCGACGATCCCGAGGCTGTGGTCTTCGCCGCGCGCATCGCCACCGAGTTCCGCCAGATCTTCGCCAAGGACGCGGTGGTGGACATGTTCTGCTACCGCCGCTTCGGCCACAACGAGGGCGACGACCCTACGTTCACCCAGCCGCTGATGTACGCCAAGATCAAGGGGCACCCCTCGACGCGGGAGCTCTACACCAGCCGTCTGGTCGGCGAGGGCGTGGTCAGCCAGGCCGAGGTCGACGGCTGGGTCTCGGACTTCGAAAAGTTCCTCGACGAGCAGATGGAGGCCGGCAAGAGCTACGAGGCCGACAAGGCCGACTGGCTGGACGGCGCCTGGTCGGGCCTTGGCCTGCCGGAAGGCGACGAGCGCAAGGGCGAGACCGGCGTTCCGGAGGCCCTGCTGCGCGAGATCGGGACCAGGCTGACCACGGTCCCCGAGGGCGTCGATGCCCACAAGACCCTGCGCCGGGTCATGGAAGGCCGCCGCGCCGCCATCGACACGGGCAAGGACATTGACTGGTCCACCGCCGAGAGCCTGGCCTTCGGCTCCCTGCTCTACGAAGGCTTCCCGGTGCGCCTGTCGGGCCAGGACTCGGTGCGCGGGACCTTCAGCCAACGGCACTCCGGCGTTATCGACCAGACCACCGAGGCCAAATACGTCCCGCTGGACAATCTGCGCGACGGCCAGCCGGCCTTCGAGGCCATCGATTCCGCCCTGTCGGAAGAGGCGGTGCTGGGCTTCGAGTACGGCTACTCGCTGACCGACCCCAACACCCTGACCATCTGGGAAGCCCAGTTCGGCGACTTCGTGAACGGCGCCCAGGTGGTGATCGACCAGTTCATCTGTTCGGGCGAACGCAAGTGGCTGCGCATGTGCGGCCTGACCATGCTCTTGCCGCACGGCTACGAGGGGCAGGGGCCGGAGCACTCCTCGGCCCGTCTTGAGCGCTTCCTGCAGTCCTGCGCCGAGGACAACATGCAGGTGGCCAACTGCTCGACCCCGGCCAACTACTTCCACATCCTGCGCCGCCAGATCCACCGGCCGTTCCGCAAGCCGCTGATCCTGATGACGCCCAAGTCCCTGCTGCGTCACAAGAAGGCGGTCTCCAACCTCGAGGACATGACCGAGGGCACCGCCTTCCGCCGCGTCATGTGGGACGGCGCCGAGGCCGGCTGCGACGTCGGCGGGATCACGCTCAAGCCTGACGACCAGATCACCCGGGTGATCTGCTGCACCGGCAAGGTCTATTTCGACCTGGTCGATGCTCGCGCCAGGGCCGGCCGCAATGACATCTATCTGATGCGCGTCGAGCAGCTCTATCCCTGGCCGATCAAGTCGATGATGAAGGAACTCGGACGCTTCAAGAACGCCGAGATCGTCTGGTGCCAGGAGGAACCCAAGAACATGGGCGCCTGGACCTTCATCGAACCCAATATCGC
>JANNVY010000128.1:0-8029 GCA_031408375.1 Pseudomonadota bacterium
CGCGCCCGTCGCTGAGATCGCGCCCGAACCAGCCTTTATCGAGCCCGAGCCGCTAGCCGCCATGATGGATGAGACCCCTTCGGTTCAGGCTGAGGAAGAGGTTCTTGAGCTGACGGAAAAGGTCGAGGAGCCCGCGGCCATGCAAAGCATCGGTGATCTCGACGTCGCGCCTCGCTACGAGGCGCCGCCCGAACCCGCCCCCGTGGCCGCATTGCCCGAATATGTCGCACCCCCGGCGCCCAGCTTCACGCCCTCGACCGGGACCGGCGGCCTGACCATCGAAGACCTGGTCCGCCAGATCCTCGAGCCGCAGATCCGCGCCTGGGCCGATCAGAACCTCGAAGCCATCATGCGCGAGACCGTGCGCGAGAAGCTGGACCGAGTATTCAAGTAACGGGCCGTCGCCTGATGGGCGCGGCATGATATAGGGCGGGGGAAAACCCGCCCGGCCGCCCGTTCCTGCAATCTGATTGGAGACGACGGCGGCGACGCTCCCAAGCGCGCCGCCATTCGCCATGCTTGAAAAGACCTTCGACCCCACCACCGTTGAGCCCCGCATCTACCGCTGCTGGGAGAGCTCCGGCGCGTTCGCGCCCGAGCACGCGCTTGAAAGAAGCCCGGACGCCCAGCCGTTCACCATCGTCATCCCGCCGCCGAACGTCACAGGCTCGCTGCACATCGGCCATGCGCTGAACAACACCCTGCAGGATGTGCTGACGCGCTTTGAGCGCATGCGCGGCAAGGCGGCGCTGTGGCTGCCCGGCACCGACCATGCCGGCATCGCCACCCAGATGGTGGTGGAACGCCAACTGGCCGAGCAGGGCAACGTCGGGCGCCGCGACATGGGCCGCGAGGCCTTCGTCAACCGCGTCTGGGAATGGAAGGCGGAATCGGGCGGTCAGATCGTCCAGCAACTGCGCCGTCTGGGCGCCTCCTGCGACTGGAGCCGCGAGCGCTTTACCCTCGACGAGGGCCTGTCGAACGCCGTGCGCAAGGTGTTCGTCCAGATGTTCAAGGAAAACCTCATCTACCGCGACCAGCGGCTGGTGCACTGGGATCCCAGGTTCCAGACCGCCATCTCCGACCTCGAGGTCGAGCAGAAGGAAGTCGACGGCGCCTACTACCACTTTGCCTATCCGCTGGAGGATGGGTCAGGGGAGGTGGTCGTGGCCACGACGCGTCCAGAGACCATGCTGGGCGACACGGCCGTGGCGGTGAACCCCAAGGACGATCGCTACACCCACCTGATCGGCAAGCAGGTCCGCCTGCCCATCGTCGGCCGCCTGATCCCGATCATCGCGGACGACTACGCCGATCCCGAAAAGGGCTCCGGCGCGGTGAAGATCACGCCGGCGCATGACTTCAACGACTTCAGGTCGGCAAGCGCCACGACCTCGAGCTGATCAACATCCTCGATGAGCACGCCCACCTCAACGACAACGTTCCCGCGGACTACATCGGCATGGAGCGGTTCGCGGCGCGCAAGAAGATCATCGAGACGTTCGAGGAACTGGGTCTGCTGCGTCAGATCGAAAAGGTGCGCCACCAGGTGCCCCATGGCGACCGCTCCGGCGTCGTCATCGAGCCGTGGCTGACGGACCAGTGGTACGTTGACGCAAAGACCCTGGCCCAGCCCGCCATCAAGGCGGTGGAGAACGGCGACACGGTCTTCGAGCCCAGGAACTGGGAGAAGACCTACTTCGAGTGGCTGAAGAACATCGAGCCCTGGTGCATCTCGCGCCAGCTCTGGTGGGGCCACCGCATCCCGGCCTGGTACGGCCCCGACGGCGTGATCTTCGTCGAGGAGTCCGAGGAGGCCGCCTATGCCGCCGCGCGCAAGCAGTTCGGCGAGGGCGTGGAATTGCGCCAGGACGAGGACGTCCTCGACACCTGGTTCTCCTCGGCGCTCTGGCCGTTCTCGACGCTGGGGTGGCCGGAGAAGACCGAGGACCTGAAGCGCTTCTACCCGACCGACACCCTGGTCACCTCGTTCGACATCATCTTCTTCTGGGTCGCCCGGATGATGATGATGGGCATCCATTTCATGGGCGAGGTCCCGTTCCGGCGCGTCTTCATCAACGCCATGGTGCTCGACGCCAAGGGGCAGAAGATGTCGAAGTCCAAGGGCAACGTCATCGACCCGCTGCAGATGGTCGACAAGTTCGGCGCCGACGCCGTGCGTTTCACCATGGTCGCCATGTCGGGCCCGCGTTCGATCCGCCTGTCGGAGCAGCGCGTCGAGGGTTACCGCAACTTCGGCACCAAGCTGTGGAACGCCGCGCGCTTCTGCCAGATGAACGAGTGCGTCCGCGTCGAGGGCTTCGACCCGGCCTCGGTCAAGCTGACCGTGAACCGCTGGATTCGCGGCGAGGCGGTGAAGACGGCCAAGGCGGTGACCACGGCGCTTGAAGGCTGCGCCTTCGACGACGCGGCCAATGCGCTCTACCGCTTTGTCTGGAACGTGTTCTGCGACTGGTATCTGGAACTGGCCAAGCCGGTGCTCAATGGGGACGACGAGGCGGCCAAGACCGAGACCCGCGCCTGCGCCGCCTGGGTGCTGGACGAGATCCTGCGGCTGCTGCATCCCGTCTCGCCCTACATCACCGAAGAGCTGTGGGCAGAGCTGGCGGCGTTCGGCGGTCCCCGACGCGAGAGCTTCCTGATCGAGGCCGCCTGGCCCGTGATGCCTGACGCCTGGCTGGACGCGGCGGCCGAGGAGGAAATTGGCTGGCTGATCGAGCTGGTCACCGAAATCCGCTCGATTCGCTCGGAGATGAATGTGCCGCCGGGCGCCCGCGCCCCGCTGACCATTTCCGGCGCCAGCGGCGAGACCCGTGACCGTTTGACCCGCCACCGGGACCTGATCGCCACCCTGGCCCGCGTCTCCGATCTGCGTGAGGCCGACGCGCCGCCGCAGGGCGCGGTGCCCTTTGTGATCGGGGAGGCGACCGCCGCCATCTCCATCGCCGAGTTCATCGACCTGGCCGCCGAGCGCGCGCGCCTGACCAAGGAGATCGCCGGCTTCGACAAGGACATCGAAGTCAACGGCAAGAAGCTGGGCAACCCTGACTTCATCGCCCGCGCCCGCGAGGAAGTGGTCGAGGAGACCCGCGAGAAGCTGGCCGAAGCCGAGGGCGCAAAGGCCAAGCTGCAACAGGCTCTGGCCCGGCTGGAGGCGGTGGGCTGAAGCGCCGCATCGATCATCTCCTGATCCACTGGGGGCTGTTCGAAAGCCGGTCGCGGGCGGTCGCCGCCATCGAGGCCGGGCTGGTGAAGGCGAACGGGCGTGTTGTCATAAAGGCGTCGGAACTGATCGATGAGGACGCCGTCCTGGAAGCCGCGCCTGCCCATCCCTGGGTTGGCCGGGGCGCGCTCAAGCTGGACCACGCCTTGTCTCTGTGGCCCGTGCGGGTCGAAGACCGGATCGTGCTGGACGTGGGCGCCTCGACGGGCGGCTTCACCGAGGTCTGCCTGAACCGCGGCGCGCGCCGGGTCGTGGCCGTCGACGTCGGGCGTGGCCAGTTGCACCCCAGCCTCGTCGCTGATTCCCGCGTCATCAATCTTGAAGCCACCGACGCCCGCGAGCTGAGCCCCGAGCTTGTGGGCCCTGCGCCGGACCTGATCGTCTGTGACGCCAGTTTCATCGGCCTGGCCAAGGTGCTGCCGGTTGCGCTCAGCCTCGCCGCGCCCGGCGCCGACCTCATCGCGCTCATCAAACCCCAGTTCGAGGCCGGCCCCGGCGCGGTCGGCAAGGGCGGGCTGGTCAAGGACGAGGCCGTCCACGCCCACGTCGTGGCCGAAGTCAGCGGCTGGCTGGCGGGGCAGGGGTGGACCGTGCGCGAAACCGCCGCCAGCCCCATCGATGGTGGCGAGGGCCAGCGCGAATATCTGCTGTGGGCCTTCAAACGCCCATAGAAAAACCGCCCGCGTCGGGGGAGGACGCGGGCGGCTCTCTCAGGCTTCTACCAATCGTCTAGTAGCGGACGCGGTAGCGGCCATAGCGGTCGGGGCAGACGGTGACGTACTGGCCACGGCCGTAGCCGTCGTCGGCGACAGCCAGGCGGCAGCCGCGGCGGCCGTAGTCGCTGTGCCGGCCGCGATAGCCGCGCGAGACGCGGTAGGGATGAGTCTGGTTGTAGCTGTAGTAGCTGCCGTACTGGTCGCAGGCGCGGCTGGAGGAGGCGATACCGTTGCCCGCCAGGCCGCCAAGGAAGGCGCCGATGGCCGCGCCGTCGTTGCGGCTGCCACGGTTGTCGACATTGGAACCGATCACGGCGCCGCCGATGGCGCCCAGGATGGTGCCGGCCACACGGTTGTCGCGGCAATTGCCTCGCTCACGTCCGTCATAGCGGTCGTACTGGCGGCGGTCGTAGCGGCCGTTGCGGTAGTAGTCGCGATAGTTGTCGCTGCGATCGACATCGTACTGGTCGACCCAACGGCCGCCGTCGTCATAACCACGATCATCGCGCCGGTCGTCGTAACGATCATCGTCTGCATAGCGGTCGTCGGAATAGGCCCCCCGGTCATCGCTGCGGTAGCTGTCGTCGCCGTAGGGCTGGGCGAAGGCAGGCACAGCGATCGACACCGCAGTGAGCGCGGCGACGGCGGTAAGGGTGATCGACTTGAAATTCATGACTCTCTCCTGAGGCTTGAGGAAACCATCGGCGAGGTCAGACGCCGATCGATGACGCGAACTATGGTGCGGCGAACCTGAACGGTATCCGGCGACGCCGTTCATCTTCGTTCATCTTGACGCGGAACTAGGGCCTATCGCCAGCCCTCGGGCTCGGGCAGGAAGATGCCCATGACCCCCCAGACCGGCGCCGACACGCGCGACCTTAGCATCGATCACATCGGCGGCCAGGGGGATGGCGTGGCGGTCAGCGGGGAATTCGTGCCCCTGACCCTGCCCGGCGAGCGGGTGCGGGTGCGCATGGACGGCAAACGCGGCGAGGTGGTCGAAATACTGGACGCCAGCGCCGACCGCATCGCGCCGGTCTCGCCCCAGTACGGCGACTGCGGGGGCTGCTCGCTGCAGCACTGGGCGGCCAAACCCTATCTGGAATGGAAACGCGAGCAGGTGCGGCTGATTCTGGGGCGTGAGGGACTGGAGTGCGATATCGCGCCGACCTTCGCCACGCCGCCCGCGTCCCGCCGCCGCCTGGCGTTGCATGCGCGGCCGGGGAAGGGCGGCGCCATCATCGGCTTCAAGGCGCGCAAGTCCTGGCGGCTGGTGGAGGTCACCGAGTGCCCCATCGCCCACCCCGACCTGGTCCGCGCCTTCCCGGCGCTGCGCAAGCTGGCGGCGGGTTTCCTGGATCACCCCAAGTCCGCGCCCACCCTGCACGTCACCACCACCCTGTCGGGCCTCGACATCGATGTGACCGGCATCGAGCGCAAGAAGGGCGGGGGGCTGTCGGCCGACCGCCGCATGCAGATCGCCGAGGTGGCGTCGCAGTTCGACTTCGCCCGCGTCACCCTGGCAGGCGAGATCCTCTACCAGGAGCGCCAGCCGGTGGTCCGCTTCGGCCGCGCCGTGGTGGCCCTGCCGCCGGGATCCTTCCTGCAGGCGGTGCAGTCGGCCGAGACCGAGATGGCTCGCCTCGCAGTCGAAGCCATCGACGGCGCCGATCGGGTCGCCGACCTGTTCTGCGGGGCCGGGGCCTTCACCTTCCCGTTGGCCGAGAAGGCGAGTGTGCTGGCGGGCGATTCCGCGGCGCCCGCCATCGCCGCCCTGAAGGCCGCCACCGGCACCGCGCCGGGCCTGAAGACCATTGTCGCCGAAGCCCGCGACCTGTTCCGCCGGCCCTTCCTGACGGTCGATCTGAAAGGCATCCAGGCCGCGGTCTTCGACCCGCCCCGCGCCGGCGCCGAGGTCCAGAGCCACGAGATCGGCGCCTCGGGCGCCAGCACCGTGGTGGGCGTCTCCTGCAACCCGGTCACCTTCGCCCGCGACGCGCGCATCCTGACCAATGCGGGCTTCAGGCTTGAGCACGTCACGCCCATCGACCAGTTCCTGTGGTCGGCGCACGTCGAGCTGGTGGGCGTTTTCCGGCGCTAGCGGCTGGCCATCACCGGGCGTTGCGGCCGCGCAGAAGCGTGAGACCCGCGAGGAGGATGAAGAGAATCGCGCCGACGATCACCTGTGGCCCTTGGAGCAGGGGCCAGGCGGCGGCGAAGAAGGCGGCCATGGCCGCATTGGCGGCGGCTATGGCCAGTCCGGACATCGAACGGCCGGGGATATGGCGTCCGATCAGGTTCAGCATCGCTGCGGCGACGATGGCCAGGCCTGTGCCGGCGAACCAGAGCGTGCTCTCGGTCCAGGCTGACCCCGCCACCAGCAGCAGGCTTAGGTGCACCAGTCCCAAAAGCAGGGCGAGCCAGGCCAGCCCGAGCGCCAGGCGTGTGGTCGTCATGACGCGGTCTGCCGGTCCACGTAGCGCTTCGCCAGCACAGCCAGTAGCAAGGCCGTTAGCAGGGCGACCACATCCTCGAAGGCGAGGGCCTGATGGAAGGCGCGGTGAGGCGACGGCGGCGCCAAGGCGGTGACCCAGGCCGCATAGAGCGCCGCCAAGGCCAGGGCCGGGACGGCGAGCCTGATCGTCGATCGCAAACCTGCCGCGGCGGTCGCCACACCGCCAATCGCAAACACCAAGGCCGCCGCATACAGGATCGGGGTCGGCGGCGCGGGTTCGAACGCACCGAGCTTCAACGCGAGGCGGATATTCAGGCCCGCCCACACCAGGGCCGAGGCGGCGAGGCCATAGCGCGCGACGCCCTCCACAAATGCCGGCGAGGCGGCTCGCAGGCGGACGGCCGTTGTTAGCGCGCCCCAGGCGAAGGCCAGCCCGGAGGCGGCCGGGACGTATTCCAGTTCAGCCCTCATGGCCGTCGCCCACACCCGGCTATCGACAGGGGCGACCTTCACAGCGAGGTCTGCCAGAGCGCGCGCGAGGGTCATGCCAGTGCGCCGATCGGAAGCGCCGCGCCGGTCTGAATCGCCGGCGCCCCAAGCTGCCGCGCCAGGGCCAAACCGTCCGCCGTCAGCCGATAGGCGTGCCGCGCCGGTCGTCCTGGTTCAGGCGAGTCCTGCCACTCAGCTTCCAGCAGTCCAGCTTTGTTCAGCCGCACGAGGATGGGGTACAGCGTGCCGGAAGGCAGGCCGGTCTCCCGCGACAAGTCGTAGCCGTAACGCCATGCGGCTGCGCGCCCGGCGAAGGCGGCGAGCACGGAGGTGGTTTGGGCCGAGTGGCTGCGGACGCGTTTCATTCTTTAAGTCTACATATATAGGATTTAGGCGCAACCGGTTTCGGACGGCAGGGGCCAGGCCGGTTTGGCATCACCTCGACGGAGAAAAGAAGTCCATCTGATCCCCTGCTTTCGGCGGGACCATGAACTGTTCGACGTCGTGCGGCGGGCGCTCGCGGTTGAGGCCGTACTTGCGGGTCGCTTTCTTGAACCGGGCCGCGATGAGCTCGGCGACCGGGCCGGTACCTTTCATCCGCGATCCCCATTCAGAATCGTAGTCCTTGCCGCCGCGGGTCTGGCGCACCAGCGACATCACCCGCTCGGCCCGGTCCGGGTAGGCGTCGGCCAGCCATTCCTTGAACAAGTCCTTGATCTCCAGCGGCAGTCGCAAGGTCACGAACATGGCAGAGGTCGCTCCGGCCTGCGCCGCCGCCTCCAGAATCGCCTCCATCTCGTGGTCGTTCAGGCCCGGGATCACCGGCGCCACGCCGACGCTCACCGGCACGCCGGCATCAGCCAGTTTTCTGATGGCCTCAAGCCGCTTGCCCGGCGTCGCTGCGCGGGGCTCCATGGCGCGCGCCAGCTTTCGGTCCAGCGTCGTCACCGACACGAAGGCCCGGGCCAGGCCGCGCCCGGCCATACGTCCCAGCACGTCGGCGTCGCGGGTGATAAGGGCGTTCTTGGTGATGATCGAGCAGGGGTGGCCGAAGCGGTCCAGCACTTCAAGAATGCCCCGCGTGATGCGCAAGGTCTTCTCGATAGGCTGGTAGGGGTCGGTGTT
>JANNVY010000129.1:0-3502 GCA_031408375.1 Pseudomonadota bacterium
GCGAGCGTCTGGAACATCCGCGCCGCGACGCCCGCGTGCGATCGCATCCCGACGCCGACGATCGACTCGAGCGACTTTCCGCGCTCATGTGTGATCTGATGGGATGTGATTTTGTCAACATCCTCGGTCGCGATCCCGAGCTGCAGACGTTCCGGATCACTGCTGGTACGGATCGTCAGGCGCCCAATCTCCTGGTCGAGGTGAAGCAGCTGGAGTTGGACTTGCGAGACTTCCCCGAGTTGGTGCGGGCCGACCACTACGGGTGGTCCGAGATCGAGGCCGCCTCGCCCGAGGTCTGGGTCTGGGCCATCAGCTCCAGGGTCGAACATCCGACGGAACCCGTCGAACCGAGAACCGTGACACGTCGGTGAAGGGTCAAATTACCCCTCCAGACTGGAGCAGAAGGCGCGCCGCGGCGATGGCGATGACAGCGAACATCAGGCCGTCGACACGGTCCAGGATCCCGCCGTGGCCGGGAATTAGTGATCCCGCGTCCTTGACCCCGAAGCGTCTCTTCAGCGCCGATTCCCAGAGGTCCCCCGCCATGGTGGCCAGGCCAACAACCAGACCGACGCAGATCGCCGACCAGAGGGGAAGAGCGAGGCTTGAGAGCGACTGCACCACCACCGCGCCCATGATTCCGGCGAAGAGACCGCCCAGGAAACCCGACCAGGTCTTGTTGGGCGAAAACCGCGGCCAAAGTTTGGGGCCCTTGAACACGTTGCCGATGGCGTAGGCGGCGATGTCCGCACACCAGGCGATAGCGAACAGCATGGCCGTCCAGTCCTTGCCGTCCGGCTGCTCTCGCAACCAGACCAGCACCACGCAGGGCCAGCCGATGTAAAGCACGCCATAGGCGGCGTCGATTGCCGACGCCTTGATTTGCCTTGCAAAAATGGCAGCGGCGGCGGCTCCGAAGGCGAGGAGCACAAAGGCGGCGGAAAAGTCGCCCAGGTAGGCGGCGAAGACTGGCGCGATCACCCCCGCCACGACGGCCGCGCCGATGCGGAACGGCGCGCGCCGTTCGCTCATGTCACCCCATTCGACGCACATGATGGCCGCACCGACCGAGACCAGCAGCAAAAAAGGCCAGCCGCCATAGGCGATTGCGCCGATCACAGCCGGGATCAGCACGATCGCCGACAGCGCGCGCAAACCCAAGTCTCTCCAGTTGAAGCGCCTAGCCGGCGGCGACAGCGTCATCGGACTCCACTCCGCCGAACCGGCGGTCACGGCGGCGGTACTCCTGAATGGCGGCAGCGAGCGCCTCGGCACCGTAGTCAGGCCATAGCACGTCCTGAAAAACCAGCTCCGCGTAGGCCGCTTCCCACATAAGGAAATTCGATATCCTTTGTTCCCCGGAGGTGCGCACCACGAGGTCCAGCGGCGGTCCCTTGGCAGTACAGAGCAGGGCCTCGAAGCCCCCCTCGTCGAGATCATCAGGCTTGGCCTGCCCCGACTGGACAACGTGGGCGAAGCGGCGGGCCGCCTCCACGATGTCGGCCCGACCGCCGTAGTTGAAGGCCACCTGCAGCAGGAAGCCACCGGCGTTCTGTGCGGTGGAGGCTTCGGCGCGGTCGACGATTTCGAGAATGTCAGGCGAAAGGCCCTGGCGGCCTCCCAGGATGCGCACCTGCACGCCTTCGCGGGTCAGCCGGGCGAGGTCTGTCTGAACGTAGAGCTTCACCAGCCCCATCAGCTCGCTGACCTCCTGGGCCGGACGACGCCAGTTCTCTGTGGAAAAACCAAACACCGTCAGGCATTCCACGCCCAATCCCGGGGCGGCCTCGACCGTGCGCTTCAGCGCCTGAACACCCTCGCGATGGCCGAGCGCCCGGGGCATGCCGCGCGCCTTAGCCCAGCGGCCATTGCCGTCCATGATGATGGCGACGTGGCGCGGTCCGGACGGCTGGGCCGGGGTGATGGGATCGGCGGACGCCGGCGGCATGTGCGTCCTTCTCCAAAGAGGAACTGGGTTGAGAGCCTGGGCTCTCAAATCTGCATGATCTCTTGCTCTTTGAGCTTCAAGGCCTCGTCGACACGCTTGATGGCGGCGTCCGTGAGGGCCTGGACCTCGGTGTCCAGTTTCTTGTGCTCGTCCTGGCTGATGTCGTGGTTCTTCTCGGCCGCCTTGAGGGCGTCCATGGCGTCGCGGCGGATGTTGCGCACCGCGATGCGCTGCTGCTCGGCGTATTTGCCGGCCAGCTTGGCGAGGTCCTTGCGCCGGTCCTCGGTCAAGGGCGGAATAGGGATGCGGAGCAGCTGACCCTCCGTGATCGGATTAAGTCCGATACCCGCATTGCGGATGGCCTTCTCGGTGGCGATGACCAGACCGCGATCCCAGACATTGACGGTGATCATCCGCGCTTCCGGAACACTGATAGCCCCAACCTGGTTCAGCGGCATTGAAGAGCCATAGGCATCAACCATGATTGGCTCCAGCAACGAAGCCGAGGCGCGCCCGCTTCGCAGGCCGCCGAACTCTTCCTTCAAGGCCTGAACGGCCTTATCCATCCGTTCACCGACTTTCTTGAGATCCTTGGCGTCGCCGCTCATCTTGTCGTTTCTCCCTGTTCCGTCGCTATCCGGCGATCACGGTGTGGACGCCCTGTCCGGTCAGCACACGGAGCAGCTCGCCGCGCTTGCGGATCGAGAACACCACGATGGGGATCCCGCTCTCGCGCATCAGGCTGATGGCCGAGGCGTCCATGACCTTGAGGTCCTTCGACAGCACCTCAAGATAGGTCAGCTTGTCAAACCGCTGGGCGGTCTTGTCCTTCTTGGGGTCAGCCGTGTAGACGCCGTCGACGCTGGTGCCCTTCAGCAAGGCATCGCAGCCCATCTCGGCGGCGCGGAGCGCGGCGGCTGTGTCGGTGGTGAAGAACGGGTTGCCGGTGCCGGCGGCGAAGATCACCACCCTGCCCTTCTCCAGATGGCGCGCAGCGCGCCGGCGGATGTAGGGTTCGGCCACCGTAGCCATGGGGATGGCTGACTGGACCCGGGTTTCGACCCCGATCTTCTCGAGCGCGTTCTGCATGGCGAGCGCGTTCATCACCGTGGCCAGCATGCCCATGTAATCGGCGGACGAACGCTCCATACCCTTGGCGGCCGTCGACAGGCCGCGGAAGATGTTGCCGCCGCCGATCACCAGGCAGAGCTCCACGCCGTGGGCGACGACCTCCTTGACCTCGGCCGCCACGGCTTCGACGGTATTCATGTCGATGCCGTAGCCTTGGTCGCCCATCAGGACTTCGCCGGAGACCTTGAGCAGGACCCGCTTGTAGATCGGGCTGGCGCGCGTGGTGGAGCTGGCTGGCATGGGGTCGCTTTATAAGGGAATTCGGCCTGTGCAAGGAATCGCACGTCGAGATTAGACGAAGGGCGCGCCGGCCGTCAGCCAGCGCGCCCTTCAATTCCGTGCAGACCTGAAGGAAATCAGGCGCCGGTGGTCATGGAGGCGACTTCAGCGGCGAAGTCGTCCTGCTTCTTTTCGACGCCCTCG
>JANNVY010000130.1:0-1699 GCA_031408375.1 Pseudomonadota bacterium
TCAGATGCGGGCGTCGTTCAATGTGCTGGGCCCGCTGCTGGCGCGCACCGGCCACGCCAAGGTCTCGCTTCCGGGCGGCTGCACCATCGGGGCGCGGCCGGTTGACCTGCACCTGCAGGCGCTGCAGGCGCTGGGCGCCTCGATCGACATGCACGAGGGCTATGTCTATGCCCAGGCCCCGCGCGGCCTGCGCGGCGCGCGCATCGACTTCCCGGTGGTCTCGGTCGGCGCCACCGAGCACGCGCTGTTGGCCGCTGTCCTGGCCGAGGGCGAGACGGTGCTGGCCAATGTCGCCCAGGAGCCCGAGATCGAGGACCTGGCGCTTTGCCTGAACGCCATGGGCGCGCGGGTCGAGGGCGCGGGTACGGCGACCATCACCATCCAGGGCGTCAACAAGCTGCACGGCGCCACCTGGTCGGTGATCCCCGACCGCATCGAGACCGGAACCTATGCGCTCGCGGTAGCCATGGCCGGGGGCGAGGTGCGCCTGACCAGGACCCGGTCCAACTTCCTGGAGTCCCTATGGGAGCCGATGCGCCAGTCGGGCGTGGAGGTGACCGCCACGAACGACGGGGTCGAGATCAAGCGCAACGGTGCGCGCCTCAAGGCCGTCGACCTGACCACCGAGGTCTATCCCGGCTTCGCGACCGATCTGCAGGCCCAGTTCATGGCCCTGATGACCATGGCTGACGGCGACAGCGTCATTCGTGAAACGATCTTCGAGAACCGCTTCATGCACGCGCCGGAACTGGCGCGACTGGGCGCCGACATTACCGTCTCCGGCGGCGAGGCTACCGTGCGCGGGGTCGAGCAGCTGGTGGGAGCCGAGGTCATGGCCACCGACCTGCGCGCCTCGGTCAGCCTGGTGATCGCCGGACTGGCGGCCAAGGGCGAGACCGTGGTCAATCGCGTCTATCACCTGGACCGTGGCTTCGAACGGCTGGAGGAAAAGCTGGGCGCCTGCGGGGCCAAGGTCACGCGGCTCAAGAGCGAGGGCGAGGAGCACTAGTGGCCCCGACCCCCGCGCCGCCCCTGAAGTTGCTGGCCCAGGACGCCGAAGACCTGGCGGTGGTCTCCGCCGCGTTGCAGGACGCCATCGGCAAGGTGGGCGACATCCATTGGGAGCCTGCCCGGCGGCAACTCACCGTGGCCGTGAACCGCTTCCGCTGGGAGACCGGCGGCAAGAAGGAACGGATCCGCTCGGCCGTCCAGGTCGGCGGCGTGCTGGGCGTCAAGGCCCGCAAGATCCGTCGCGACGCCAAGCGCGCCGTGCTGGAGCTGCTGGCGGTGACCTTCGAGCCCGGCGAGGCGCCGGGCGGGGCGGTGGTGTTCGGTTTCGCCGGCGGCGCCGACCTGCGGGTCGAGGTCGAGTGCCTGGACGTGGTGCTGGCCGATGTCTCCAAGGCTTGGCCGGCGGTGGCCGAGCCTCGTCACGACGACGAGCCAGGCACCTGATGCTGCGCCGCCTGGCCCTCGCGCTCAGCGCTTGCGGACTGATGGCCTTCGCCTGTCCCGGCGAGCCGCGCGCCGATATCGAGGCGTCCATCGTCCGCAGCCTCGCCGCTACGCGCGCCGAGGACGTCGACGCGTACATGGCCGAAATTCCCGCGGACCTGGTGCTGCACCAGGATGACGGCTCGACCACCGACCATGCCGCCTTGCGCGCGGACGTGCTGCAGCAGTGGTCGATCATCGAGAG
>JANNVY010000131.1:0-4246 GCA_031408375.1 Pseudomonadota bacterium
TGCCGGCGATTCCGGCGGAGGCTCCGGAGAAGTCCGCCCCCCACATCGTGGGGTTCAGGCAGCCCGGATAGGAGTCGACAGGGGTCAGGCGCTCGTCCGGCCCCCAGCCTTCCTCGGGCAGGAAGTTCCTCACCTTCAGCGTCCAGCCCAGCGCCAACAGGGCGAAGACCGGGACCACGCCGATGAGGATCGGGTTCACGGCTCGCCCTTCGCCGCGTTGGCGTCCCACAGCCGGTCCAGCGCGCCTTGCAGGATGTAGGCGGCCGCGGCGCGGTCCACGACCTCGGCTCGCTTGGCCCGGGTCAGGTCGGCCTCGTCGATCAGCATGCGATTGACCGCCGCCGATGACAGGCGCTCGTCCCAGAAGGCGATGGCGACGTCTTCGCGAAGGCGCAGCAGGTTGCGGGCGAAGGCGCGGCAGGACTGGGCGCGCGGGCCCTCCGTGCCGTCCATGTTCACCGGCAGGCCGATGACGATCCCCGAGAGGCGCCGCTCGTCCATGATCTTGAAGAGGCGCTGGGCCTCGGCGGTGAACTTGGTCTTGCGGATCAGTTCAAACGGCGAGGCGATGGTGCGCGTCGCGTCGCAGACGGCCACCCCGATGGTCTTCTCGCCCAGATCCAGCCCGGCCCAGCCGGTGTAGGCCGGGGTCGCGGCGGGGAGCTCAAGAATGTCGACAACGGCCATGAAGCGGGCGGTAGGGCTGGCGCGCGGCGCTGTCAAAGGCGAATGTGTTCACCGCAACGCTGGGAAACACGACATGATCCGCACCGTCCTCATCGCTTCCGCCGCCGCCGTCGCGCTGGCCGCCTGCTCCAAGCCCGCCGCCCCGACCGGCGAATCCGATGTCGTGCCGATGGCCGCGCCCGCCGCCGCAGCGGGAGCGCCGGCCGCCTCCGCCGCCAACCCGGCCAAGCCCTCGGGCCCTGCCGCGCCGGTGGCCGCCGAGGCCGAGGAGGACAACATCCAGTGGGCGGCCTCGGTGACCGAGGTGGTCTGGCTGCCGGACCTGAACATCAAGCTGTTCTCCACGGCCGGCGGCGATCCGGCGATCAATGGCCTCTACACGTACCTGGCGGTTCCGCCCGAGAACAACGGCGACGGCTGGAAGGTGTTCAAGCTGGGCGACTGGGAGACCTGGAAGGTCAGCGAACAGGCGCCAGGCCGCATTGTGCTCGACTACCGCGTCAGCCGGATCAACGCGGAGACCGGCGACCCGGTCACCGAGGCCAAGAAGATGATCGTCACCTTCACGACGGGCGAGAACCCGACGGTGACGGCGACGCCGGCGACGTAGGGGCCCCAGATTCAGGGTAAGCGGCCGTCATGGATCAGCCGGTCGATCCGATCGACATCGAACGTGTCCTGCAGCGATTGTTGAATGCGATCGGACGGGGCGCGCACAAGGATGCCGACCTTGCGTACCGGACGCTCTACGATATCGGAGAACCCGCCATCCCAAGGCTGCAGGCGACGCTATATCGGGATGACTATGCGGAACTGAACAGGCTGGTCATGGCCCGGCTGACGGGTGTGTTGACGCTGACCCATGACATCGACTGCGTGAAGTCCCGAGAGACGGCTGAGGAGATCAGAAGACGGGGCTGCGATCCCGTCTACGACGCCCGCTTGGCGACGATCCTCGCGTACGCTCCGGAACATTTCCTCCAGTACGAGGTGAAGGGCATTGAGGTGCACGAGTCCGATTCATTGAAGCCGGACAACCGCCTCCAGTTCGTGACGAAGTGGTTGGGCGGGCTCCCGCCGGAAGACCTCAAGGAAATTCGGAAGATTTACCTGATCCCGCGTGGACAGGAGGACTACCGGGGAACCTACACCCCTTATCTGAATGTGATCGCCTTGGTCTGGGATGAACCGTTTGGCCGGAACAACCCATTTTCAGCGCTCAACGCCTTGTCCATTGAAAGGACTTTTTACCACGAGGTCGGCCACCACGTGCACCGCCACACCTACGGTCAAGACCCGGTTCAGGAAGAGGAGGCCGAGGCTTACGCGATCGCCCGTATGAGGGCGGCCCACCCCCGATTTCGAGCGGTGGCCCGCTGGCTCTGGTCCGTGCGACCCCGCCTCGGCTTCATGAAATGGCTTGGCTCGAGGCTACGACAGCGGCGGCCGATTTAGTCGGCATATTCCGCCAGCAACCGCTGCAGCCGCGCGCCTTCCGGCCTCAGCCCCGTGAAGTAGTTGAAGGCGATCCCGCCCCAGACCAGGGCGAAGACGCCGCCGAACAGGATGGCGCCGTCGCGCACGTTGCCGGGCGTCATCTTGCCGACCTCGACCAGCTGGCCCAGGGCCACGGCCAGGGCGGCGACGCCTAGCGTCATCAGCACGGCCATCACGTGGACCCGGCGCCGCGCGGTCTGGTTCTCGTCGATGAGTGCGCGCAGGGTCTCGGGCATGGACGCGTCCGGGTCGGGGAAGGCGCGCAGGTGGCGGTCGAACTGGGCGCGGACGGCGAACAGGCCGATCCACGGCAGGATCAGCATGGCTACGGCGCCCCACTCATTGGCGATGTCGAACGGGAAGGGGTTCTCGAACCAGTCCCAGACGATCTTGCCGGTCCAGGCCAGCATCACGACGGCCACAATTCCGGTCCCGACGGTGAAGGCGTCGCGTCGCCGCTTCAGGGTGTCCATGGTTTCCTCCAGCAGATAGGCGCAGGCCGCGTCGGCCGGCGCATTGGCGGGCGAGCGCCAGGCGCGCTCCAGGCGTTCAAAGTCCATTGTCGTCTCCTCCGGTGAGGCCAGAGACCAGGGTCGTGAGCTGTTGGCGGGCGCGGGTCAGGCGGGCGCCGACGTTGGTTTCGCTGAGGCCGTGCAGGGCGGCGATGTCACGGTAGGCGGCGCCCTCCAGCGACAGCAGCACGATCGAGCGATCCAGCGGGCCGAGCTTTCGGATCGCGGCGTAGAGGCGGTCCAGCAGGGCCGAGTCGCCGCCGTCGCCGCCCTCCAGGACCGCGATCTCACGTGCGGTCGTGGCGTCTCGCGCAGTGCGCCCGCTCTCGCGCCGTCGCCAGGTCAGGGCGCGATTGTGAGCGACCTTCCAGATGAAGGTGACGGGGCTGGAGTCGCCGCGAAAAGCAGACTGGGCTTTCCACACCGCGATCATCAGCTCCTGCAGCAGGTCGTGCTGGTCAGCCGGCTCGGCGAAGGCGCGGCTGATCCGGTGCAGCACGCCAAGGTGCGCCCTCATCCAGTCGCCGAATTGCCCGCCCCGGTCGTCCATCACAGCCTGTGCTTTGGGTTCGGAAGGTTAGACGACACGCAACCCGCGTTCCTTACGCGATGCGGGAAAACCTTGTGAATCCGGCTCGCCCCCGCTAACCGTCGCGCCTTATTTCACGGGAGCGGCCTATGGCCATCGACGTCGATACCGTGCGCCGCGTCGCGCACCTCGCCCGCATCGCCACCCCTGAGGAGCGGCTGCAGCCGCTCGCCGCCGAGCTGAACGGCATCATGGCGTGGATCGAGCAGCTGGGCGAAGTCGACACCGACGGCGTCGAGCCCATGACCAGCTGCGTCGAGATGGCCTCGCCGTTGCGCGAGGACGTGGTCACTGACGGCGACAAGCGCGACAAGGTTCTGGCCAATGCGCCAAAGTCCGCCGATGGCTTCTTCGTCGTGCCCAAGGCGGTCGAATAGCCATGAGCGACCTGACCAAGCTGACCCTGAAAGCCGCGCTGGACGGCCTTAAGTCCAGGGCCTTCTCGTCCGAGGAACTGACGGGCGCCTTCATCACCGCTATCGAGGCGGCCAATCCGCGCTTGAACGCCTTCGTGTTGCCGACGCCGGACAAGGCCCTGGCCATGGCGCGAGCGTCCGACGCCAGGATCGCCAAGGGCGAGGGCGGTGCGCTGGAAGGCGCGCCGCTGGGCATCAAGGACCTGTTTTGCACCGAGGGCGTGCGCACCACCGCCGGCTCCAACATTCTGGGCAAGTTCGTCCCGCCTTATGAGAGCACCGTGACCGCCAACCTGTGGGCGGACGGGGCGGTGATGCTGGGCAAGCTGAACATGGACGAGTTCGCCATGGGCAGCTCGAACGAGACCTCGGCCTTCGGGCCGGTGGTCAATCCGTGGAAGTCGCGCGCCTCGAACGCTGACCTGACCCCGGGCGGCTCGTCGGGCGGTTCGGCGTCGTCGGTTTCGGCGGACCTGTGCCTGGCCGCGACCGCGTCGGACACCGGCGGCTCGATCCGCCAGCCGGCGGCCTTCACCGGCACCGTG
>JANNVY010000132.1:0-1868 GCA_031408375.1 Pseudomonadota bacterium
CCTCGAAGGGGCCGATGGCCTGGGCGGTCTGGCCATCCTTGAGGGAGGAAAAGCCGGTGCAGGCATAGTCGCCGCCGACAACCCAGTAACGTTCCTTGGTCATGACGTGATCTCCTGTTCAGGGGTGCTATTCAGCGGCGACGAGTTCGGCGGACTTCTTGCCCTTGAACTGGTCGTGCTCGGTGGATTGGGCCATGGCGGTGGTCGAGCTCTTGCCCGACGAGATGACCGTGGCGATCTGGTCGAAGTAGCCGGTGCCGACCTCGCGCTGGTGGCGCGTGGCGGTGTAGCCGTCCTTCTCGGACGCGAACTCGGCCTGCTGCAACTCCGAATAGGCCGCCATGCCGCGATCGCGGTAACCCGAAGCCAGCTCGAACATGCCGTGGTTCAGCGCGTGGAAACCGGCGAGGGTCACGAACTGGAACTTGTAGCCCATGACCCCAAGCTCACGCTGGAATTTGGCGATGGTGTCCTTGTCCAGCTTGGCTTCCCAGTTGAACGAGGGGCTGCAGTTGTAGGCCATCAGCTTGCCGGGGTGCTGCTTCTGGATGGCCTCGGCGAAGCGGCGGGCGTCGTCGAGGTCGGGGTTGGACGTCTCCCACCAAAGGACGTCGGCGTATTTGGCGTAGGCCAGGCCCCGCGCGATGCAGTGGTCCAGGCCCGTGCCTTCCTTGAGGCGGAAGAAGCCTTCCGGGGTCCGGCTACCGGCTTCGATGAAGGGCTGGTCGCGTTCATCGACGTCTGAGGTGATCAGGCGAGCGCTCTCGGCGTCGGTGCGGGCGACGGTCAGGGTCGGCACGCCCATGACGTCGGCGGCCAGGCGTGCGGCGATGAGATTGCGCTCGTGGGCGGCGGTCGGGATCAAGACCTTGCCGCCGAGGTGGCCGCACTTCTTCTCGGATGCCAGCTGGTCCTCGAAGTGGACGCCCGAGGCGCCGGCCTCGATGAAGGCCTTCATGATCTCGAAGCTGTTCAGCGGGCCGCCGAAACCGGCTTCGGCGTCGGCGACGATCGGGGCGAACCAGTCGCGCTGGGCGCCGCCCTCGGAGTGCTCGACCTGATCGGCGCGCTGCAGGGTGCGGTTGATGCGGCGGCACAGTTCCGGTGCGGCGTTGGCGGGGTACAGCGACTGGTCGGGGTACATGGCCCCGGCGGTGTTGGCGTCGGCGGCGACCTGCCAGCCCGACAGGTAGATGGCCTTCAGGCCGGCGCGGACCATTTGCATGGCCTGGTTGCCGGTGACGGCGCCGAGCGCATTGACGTAGGCCTCGGTGTTCAGCAGCTCCCACAGCTTGTTGGCGCCGCGCTCGGCCAGGGTGTTGGCGATCACCACCGATCCACGCAGACGCTGGACGTCTTCGGGGCTGTAGGGACGCTCGATCCCGTCGAAGCGGCCAACCGGGGCGTTGGGAACCAGGGCGCTGAAGGTGGTCACTGTCGTCTCCGTCGTCTCTTGGGGGGCGGCGAACGCCCGTTCGATGAGAGAGAAACACAGGTTTGGCCTGCTGGCTGCGCCCCGGAGCTCGCAATTCGGGCAAACTTGTCACTCTTGTCACTTGATGACATTGTGAATTTGTGACAACTTGCACAAATGGCTGAGACAGACCGCAAAATGTTCCTGGGCGGCAGGCTGAAACGCCTGCGCCGCGAGCTGGGACACACCCAGACGCGGATGGCCACGGACCTCGGCGTCTCCCCCAGCTACCTGAACCACCTCGAGCGCAACCAGCGGCCGATGACCGCCCAGGTTCTGCTGCGCCTCGCCCAGGCCTACGACCTGGACCTTCGCGCCTTCTCCGGCGACGCCGACAAGGGCTCGGAGGCGGATCTGCAGGAAGTCTTCGCCGACGCCATGTTCCGCGACCTGC
>JANNVY010000133.1:0-1502 GCA_031408375.1 Pseudomonadota bacterium
ATGCAGGGGCTGGCCGGTCAGGCGGCCGTCCTCGCCCACGGCGTAGCGATAGTGCCTGAGCGCATGCAGCCCGTCGGCGCAGCGGTCCTGGTCGAACCAGCAGCGGCCCAGCACCCCGCGCGCCGCGTTTATCCCGTCCGCCACCGACAGCCGCCCGACCATCCGGGTCGTGCGCCCCAACCCGGCCAGCTGGCTGCGAATCGTGCGCCCCGCCGCCGCCAGGGTCTCGGCCCCGGCGTCATGGGGCAGCCAGTCCTCGCCCCAGACGTAGCTCCGCTTCATCAGTTCACAGACATACCAGTCGATCGGCTTCTGCGAACCGCCCAGAAAGTCGATCACCCGGAACTCCAGCCCCACCGTCTGGGCCATCCAGATCGTGACGCTGTCGGCCCAGCCCAGGTCCCAGAAACAGTGGACCGGCGCGCTCGGCTCATAGGGCACCGAAGTCAGCCGTTCCTCGTCGCGCGCCGTCGCCAGTTCGGCGGCATAGACCGCGCCCTCGACGGCGCGGCGGCACTGGCCGTCCCAGATGTGGGCCCAGGCCTTGGGGTCGCGGGCCTTCAGGTCGGCGGCCTCGTCGATCAGGACCTGCGGGCAATGGGGGTTGTCCACCAGGGTCAGTTTCTCGACCACCGCCCCGGTCGGCCGGCGGACCACGAACCGCTGCCAGGTCTCGTCCTCCTCCAATACCGGGTTGAAGCTCACCCAGATCTCGGAGCCTTCCTTGCGGATGGTCGGGATCAGCGTCTCCCAGGACTGGCGCGAGACGGCCTGGGCCTCCTCCACCCAGCAGACATCGATGCCTTCCGTGGAGCGGATGTTGTCGACGTTGTGCCGTAGCCCGGCGAACACGAAGAGCGTGCCGTTCACCCCGCGAATGGCATCGGCGGTGACGCGGTACCAGGCCTCCAGCTTCAGCGCCCTGATCTGGTCGACCAGCAGCCGGTGGACGCTGTCGCGGATCGAGGACTGGTGCTCACGCGCGCACAGCACCCGGATCGGCTCCTCGGCGCCGCGCCGCAGCAGGGCGCGGGCCATGGACCACGACTTGCCTCCGCCGCGACCGCCGTACAGCACCTTGTAGCGCGCGGGTTTCTGCAGGAAATTCGCTTTCTTGGGCAGATCGGTCGCGATGTCGCCCTTGGGCATGTCCGGGCGGCGGCCCCGCTTGCGTCGCGCCATGCTCAGTCCGCCTTGAAGCGCGGCGGCGGCAGGGGAAGATCATCGTCGTCGTCCAGGGCGCCCGACAACAGCTGACTGACCGTCCACTTGCGCGCGTCGATCCGCAGCCGGCAGCCGCGACACTCCGCCTCACTGGGCGCCTCCTTGAGGCTGTCGGCGATGAGCAGGATCTCGTCCATCAGCCCCTCGGCGCGCATCGCCCGCGCGCCGGCCAGCCGGTCGGCGAAGCCCGGCTTGTCGCTGAGCCAGCGCTGCACGGTGGCGACCTGCGGCATGCCCTCGTCGTTGCAGATCGACACCACCGCGCGGCCCGTCGCCAC
>JANNVY010000134.1:0-2357 GCA_031408375.1 Pseudomonadota bacterium
ACGACAACGAGTGGGGCTTCGCGACGCGCATGAGCGACACCGCGCTCCACATGGCGAAGTTCCTGTAGAGCTCGCAGGATGGCCATCGATGCGTCAGGTAAATGGTGGACCGGTTCAGAACCGGTCGACGTAATCGCCTACCTCGACGCATATTCGTCCCAGTCCTACGAGATCGGCCCAAAGGGTCTCGCTGTCTGTCGGTGCGGCTCGCAGGTATTCCAGCTTTTTGCCGATTCCGAGGAAGGCGCCGCAAAACGCGTTTGCGCACAGTGCAACGAGACCACCTTCATCGCCGACAGCGAAGAGAACTGGCCGAACGCCAGCCCTGCTCGGTGGACTTGCGTCGAATGCCGTTCAGACCTGTGCAATGTGGGGGTAGGTTTTGCGACGAGAGGCGCTCGGTTTTGGTTGCCGGCCCTGTTTGGCGCAAAACCTCATGTGCGTTGGGTCTACGTCGGCTGCCGATGCACAAAATGCCACGTGCTCGGCTGCGTGGCCGAATGGAAGATTGACTACGAACCGTCGGCCCATCTCGCCAAGAATATATGAGTAGCCATGTCTGATTTCCGCACCCTCGACCAGGCCGACGCCGCGGGTAAGACCGCCCTGGTCCGCGTCGACTTCAACGTGCCGATGCACGACGGCCATGTCTCTGACGACACCCGTCTGCGCGCCGCCCTGCCCACGATCCAGAAGTTGCGCGACCTGGGCGCGACCGTGGTGCTGTTGGCCCACTTCGACCGCCCCAAGGGCGAACGCGTGCCGTCAATGAGCCTCAAGCCCCTGGTCGGGCCGCTGGGCGAGCTGATCGGCGGGCCGGTGCGCTTCGCCGAGGACTGCATCGGCGACGAGGCGAAGGCCGCCATCGCCGACGCCCACATGGGCGGGGTGGTGCTGCTGGAGAACCTGCGCTTCCACATGGGCGAGGAGAAGAACGACCCCGCCTTCGCCGCCCAGATGGCCGAACTGGGCGACCTCTACGTCAACGACGCCTTCTCCGCCGCCCACCGCGCCCACGCGTCCACCGAGGGCCTGGCGCACCTGCTGCCGGCCTATGCGGGCGAAAGCATGCGCCGCGAGCTGGAGGCGCTGGACGCCGCGCTTGGCAATCCCCAGCGCCCGGTGATGGGCATCGTGGGCGGGGCCAAGGTCTCGACCAAGCTTGAGCTGCTGGAAAACCTCGTCGGCAAGCTGGACTACCTCGCCATCGGCGGCGGCATGGCCAACACCTTCCTGTTCGCGCAAGGGTTCGAGGTCGGCGCCTCGCTCTGTGAGAAGGACATGGCCAACACGGCCCGCGAGATCCTGCTCAGCGCAGAGCAGCAGGGCTGCAAGATCATCCTGCCGGTGGACGTGGTGGTCGCCCACGACCTGACGCCCGGCGTCCAGGGCCGCACCATTGATCTGGCCCACATCACCGCCGATGATCGTATCTTCGACGTCGGACCGTTGACCATCGCCCAGATCGTCGCCGCCATGGCGGAGTCCAGGACCCTGATCTGGAACGGCCCGCTGGGCGTGTTCGAGGTCCCGCCCTTCGACAAGGCCACCGTGGCCGCCGCTAGGGAAGCCGCCGTGCTGGCCAAGGCCGGGCGGCTGATCGCCGTGGCCGGCGGCGGCGACACGGTCTCGGCGCTCCACCACGCCGACGTGGCCCAAGACTTCACCTTCGTCTCGACCGCAGGCGGCGCCTTCCTCGAATGGATGGAAGGCAAGCCCCTGCCCGGCGTCGAGGCGCTCCGCAACCCAGACGACAAGGACTGATCGATGGACCTGCAAGCTCTCAACACGGTGGCCGAGGCCATGGTCGCGCCGGGTCGCGGCATCCTGGCGGCGGACGAGTCCACCGGCACCATCAAGAAGCGCTTCGACGCCATCGGGGTGGAAAACAGCGAGGACAACCGCCGCGACTACCGCGAGCTGATGTTCCGCGCGCCGGCCATGAAGGACTACGTCTCGGGCGTCATCCTGTTCGACGAGACCATCTGGCAGAACGCGGCGGACGGCACGCCGCTGGTCAAGCTGATCACCGATGCCGGCTCGATCCCGGGCATCAAGGTCGACAAGGGCGCCCACCCCATGCCGGGCTTCCCGGGCGAGACCATCACCGAGGGCCTGGACGGCCTGGGCGAGCGCCTGGCCAGGTACTATGAGCGCGGCGCCCGCTTCGCCAAGTGGCGCGCGGTCATCGACATCGCCGCCGGCATCCCGACCTGGGGCGCGATCAAGGCCAACGCCCACGCGCTGGCCCGCTACGCCGCCCTCTGCCAGGCCAACCAGATCGTGCCGATCGTCGAGCCGGAAGTCCTCATGGACGGCGACCACGACATCGACCGCTGCGACCAGGTCACCCGGTT
>JANNVY010000135.1:0-7045 GCA_031408375.1 Pseudomonadota bacterium
GTCGGGGCGTAGCTGCTGACAACATTCAAACCGGGATTGGCCCGACCCGGCTCCGCCGGGCCCGATCCGTCTCACGGCCTTTGGCCGTGATCCACCTTACCCAACGGGTAAGGATTGATGAGCGGTACCGATCCTGTCCAACCAGCCAAGCCCCCTAACGCCGCAGCGGCGCGGGGAACTCCAGCCGCTCGGGGTCATAGCCCAGCGCCCGCACGCGATCTTTCAGCATGGCCAGCTGCTCGGCGCTCGGAGCTTCGCGTGTGTATATCCACACCTTCTCGAACTGCGGATCCGACGAGATGAACCAGCTGTAGTCGTCCGCCCGGTCCAGCACCTGGTATTCCCAGACGACGACCAGGACGTAGCGCACCCTCAGGATGGCGTTGGTTCCCGGATCCTGGATGATCCCGGTCCCGGAGATCGACTTGGTCTTGCCGTCCGGCGTGCCCTCCTGGCAGGTGTCGACGACCTTGATGCGCGTGGCCGAGACGCGGGTGTAGGTCGTCGCGCCCGCCACGCAGCCGTCGGTAAGGCGCAGGGGCAGGCGGCCGATCTCCAGCCAGGTTCCCGAATAGAAGCGCTCGAGATCCACGGGCTTCGCCGGGGCCGGGGCCCGCTGGGGCGCGGCGAAGGCGACGGCGGCGGAGACAAGACTTAGCGCGCTCGCGATGGCGGCGATCAGGGACAGGCGGCGCAGCATGGGAGGTCTCCGCTGGGGTTCCTCCCTTCTACGGCGGAAATCAGCCCTTGGATCGCTCGAGGCCCTTGGGCAGGCCCGGTCCGACCAGCAGCAGCAGGAGCGCGACCGCGATCGCGGCGAAGGCCAGCACGCTGCCCTCCGGCCCCGTCGCGCCGCCGCTCAGCCAGGTTTCACCCTGGGGATGCGAGACCATCAGGGCGCCGGAGCCGAGCGAGCCGGAATTGCCCACGCCGAACAGATAGGTCTGGGCCCAGTTCCAGGCCGCGTGGAAGCCGATGGCCCACCACAGCGAGCCGGTCCTCCAGATGCTGAAACAGAAGACCAGCGCCACAACCCCGGCCGAGGCCAGGCCGATCAGGCTCTCGCCCGCGTTGGAGATATGGCCGGCCAGGAACAGCGCCGAGGTCAGCAGCGAGGCCCAGATGAAGCCCATGGTGCGACTGAGGCGCGCCAGCAGGAAGCCGCGCATGACGGACTCCTCCAGCAGGCCCACCATCAGGCAGGCCCCAGCCCAGAGCAGCCCCTGGCGCCAGATCTCTTCGCCCTGCAGTGCCAGCCCGTCGAAGGTGAGCGCGCCCAGACCCCAAAGCGTCCCGACCAGGGCCGACAACACGCCGACGCCGACCAGAATTCCGTAGAGAAACCGGGTGATCATGCCGCTGAAAGCGAAACCGTAGTTGGCCAGGCTGCGCCGCTCGATCAGCGCCATGCCGATGGTGGCGATAACGATGGAGATCACGCCGGGCGCAAGGCCCAGGATGACCCCACGCGCGGAGTCCGGATCGCTGACCAGATCCTTGGAATGCAGGCCCTGGGCCTTGAGCAGCAGCACCAGCCCGATCTGCGTCGCGCCGACCAGCGCCATGAAGATCAGGATCGCCCAGGGCAGCCGGATCCCGTGCGGCCCGGTGAAGAACCAGCTCATCCCCCGCTGGCGCCAGGCAGGTCCGGAGCCCTCGCCCTGGGCCGGATCAAGGGCGGCCGCCGTCTCGTGGTGTTGGGTCTCGTCGTTCATGGTCAACATCCGGGCGCGTACCGAAACGGGCCGCAACCAGCGTCCGCTGCAAGGCGCGGGCCGCCGCCAGCGACCTACGACCGAACCTGTCGTGGACTCAGGTCAGCTTCGCAGCCGAAAGCGAGGTCTCTATGCCGACGTCGGACGAATGCGCGCTCCAGAACTACGGCCTGCCGTGCGCGTGCGGGCGCCAGCGCCTGACCTGCCCCCACCTGATCCGCGCCCGCGCCCGGCGGATGGTCGTTACCCTGGCCGACGGCATGGCCGCGGCCCGCGCGCTCGAGCTGGCCGTCGCCGTGCGCGCCATGGAGGGGGTAACGGCGGTTCGGTTCCGTTAAGGTACGCACCTTCTTCCCTTGCGGGAGATGGAAGCCAATGCAGCTTCGGTCCCTATCGCCGCCCGCCGCCGCCGCTCTCGCCCGTGACGGTGGGCGGGTCGTCGACGTTCCGGCTGGCCGAGGGCTGCCGGTTCTGTTCACTGTAGTCCCCCTCGACGGGCGGGGTCACAGCCCCGACGCCAACCTGACCGGAGGCGCCTTCCTGGCCTTCAGGGGGGACGGGCGCGGTCATCCCGGGCGCGACAGGAACAGTGGTCGTCGACGGGGCGCCGGCGTCAGGCTCCAGCATCGCCTTGATGACGAAGAACATCACGATCAGGAACGGGATGATCCAGCCGCAGCCGCCCTTCTTCTTGCCGGGGACCGCGGGCGGAGTCTGGCCCGCGGCCGCGACCCGGGCGCGCACGGCGGCGACCAGCTGTTCACGCGCGGCCTCGGCGGCCTGTCCAACAACCACAGGGGCGGCGGTCGCCCGGGCGGGCGCCTGGCGAGCCTTGGCGGGCTTGGGCTGCCGGATCGAGCCCTGGCTGTTCCAGTCGGCGGCGGCGCGTTCGCGGGCCTGGCGCTCCAGATGGGCCTGGGCCTGCTGGGCCTGGGCGGCGGCGCGGGCGGCGTCCTTGCTGCGCACGGCGGCCTGGCGGCGGTCGCGCACGGTCTTGGATTCGCCGCGCTCGGTCTGGGCGGCCCGGGCCACGGCGCTGAGGTCGGGGCGCTCGGCTACGGCTTGCGGCCCCTGGACGATGGCGCCCAGCCGGGTGACGTCGCCCGACGCCATGCGCTGGATGGCCGGGGCGTCGGGGAAGAAGCCCAGCAGCAGGTTGGCGATGCGCCCCGCCGGTCCGATCCGCCCCGCCCCGGCCGCGGGGTCGAGGTAGAGCGTCCGCATGGCGCCCACCAGCGACAGGGCGCGCGAATCCTCGCGCCCGCGCAGCTTCGCCATCACCAGGGCCGGGCGGTTGGCCGCCTCCCAGGCCGCCATGTGCCCTTCCAGCCGGTCCAGCCCGTCACGGCCGCCGCGGGTCATGGCGTCGACCTCGTTCAGGATCGCGGCTTCGCGCTGGTCCAGCAGGGGCGCCAGGGCGTCGGAATAGGCGCTGACCAGGGCGTCGATCAGCTTCAGGTCGTTGTCATGGCCGGACGGCGCCGGCCGTTCGATCAGGCGGATCAGCCGGTCGCGCCCGTCGCCTGCCTCGGCCAACAGCCGCGCGGCGCTACGCCCGTGCCGCTCGCGTACCGTCTGCAGCGCCCAGTCCACCTGGGCGGCGTTGGCCGGCGGATAGCCCGAGATCATGCGGTCGGCGTTGACCTGGCTCAGCACATCGACGGACTCGACCCCGTCCCAGGCGCGGACCATCTGGTCGATCATGTCCGGGTCGGCGAAGCGCAGGGCCATGTCGGCCGCCAGGTTGGCCTTGGCCAGGCCGCGCAGCAGCACCAGCCGCCCCGCCGCCGCGCCCGCGTCGCGCGCTCCCAGCGCCGCCACCGTCTCGCGCGCCGCCATCGACGATGCACCCGGCAGCCACGACAGCTCCTCGGCCAGCCGCGCGTGCTGATCCAGCACCGTGGCCGCCGCCCCACGCGCGCCTCCACGCGCCGCGACCTCCTCGATCTGCTCACGCGACGCCCGCGGCGTCAGCCCGAGCAGGGCGAACGGATTGTCGGTCAGGGAAAAGAGTCGGTCGTCACCGGCCATGGGGGGAGCTTAACGGCGTGCGGCGCGAGCGCCAGCGGGGAGTTCCGGTGACAGTTTACTTATCTCCACCGTCCACCACGGCTGACCCGGTTACGAGCCGAGATAAGTGAACTGTCACCGAAACCTCCAGCGTAGTGGCCGATCCGGCGTCCACTAGCCACCCAACACCCCCAACCCCTCCCCCAGCCTTGCCGCCAGAGCCGCGCGCCGCGCGCCCGATGACGCCAGCGCGCGCAGCGTTCGTCCCAGGCCCGCCACCTCGCGCAACACCAGCAGCGCGTCCGCCGCGAGCGCCGGACGGCCTTCCCTGGCGTAGTGGTCAGCCACCGCGCGCTCCATCCGGTCGAGGTCGCGCCGCGCCTGGGCCAGGCGGACGGCGATGCGTTCGGGGACGTCGCGTGGCGCGCAACCGCCGCCGGGGCGGATGGCCAGGGCGGAGGCGGCGCGGGGCTGGGCGGCTTCGAAGCGGTCCCGGTAGCGCAGGCCGCAGGCGAGCTGGCGTGCGGACAGGGCGCCTGAGTCCCGCAGGGTGAGCAGGCCGTCGCGGCCGCTGATCCGCACCCGGCCGGGGCTGTGCTCGACCCGCGTCCCGCGCGCGCGCTCCAGCACCGCCGTCTCGGCCAGGGCGCCGGCCAGCCACTCTGCGTCGGCCGCCTCGCCCAGCTGGGCCTCAAGTCGCTGCCTGAGCTGACGCGCCTGGGCAGGCCGTCCCGCGGCATCGGCGCGGGACGCGGCGCGCAGGGCCGCCGCCTGGGCGCCGGTCAGGGCCCGTCCGTTGACGCGGACCGGCGCGGCGATCCTCCGTGTACGGCTCAACGGCCACTCTCCGCGCGCGGAGTCAGTGGTTGTTCCAGCCGGTCAACCCATTCGGCGATCCGGTCGAGCGCCTGCATCTGGGCGGCGGAGCGTCGCACGTACATGGCGGCGGTGTGGGCGGGGCAGTAGCTCTTCAGCCCGCTGGGCGCGCAGCAGGACATCAGCGTCTCGCGCTCGCCGGAGACCGGAAAGGCGCACTGGCCGGGCGCGCGCTGCATCCACGGCCTGGGGGAGGAAGCAGGGACCGGGTGCGCGGGCGGCAGGGGCACGTCCGGCCGCGCCGGGCGCAGGGCGCGGGCCACGGCGCGGCCGCCGCGCACCTGATTGGCGATCGCCAGCTGCGGGTCGCGCTCGGCCGCCCAGCCCATGCGGTGGGACTTGCCGATCAGGGCCGAGCGCGTGACGCCCAGCCGCCGGGCGCTTTCGGTCGCGCTCAGCCCCTCCTCGACATAGAGCCGCCGCGCGGCCCGCAGGACGTCGTCGGTCCAGCAGAAACTCATGTTCAGGCCCACCCGATTTCTACGCACGAACGTGCTAAGCTGCGGCGTTATTCCCCGCGTTCACTACATGGTTCGCTCATCCGCTCGATCAGCCAAGCGCAATTTGTCGTTGACACGACAGAATTGGTCGTTGATGGTGCGGCCATGGGTTCCAGCTCCGTCGCCGACCGCATCGCCGCCGCCCGCCGCCTCGCCGGCTGGTCGCAGCAGCGGCTGGCCCGGGCCGTGGGCGCGGCCCAGACCACGGTCTCGTCATGGGAGCGCGGGCGCACCGAACCGAACCGCGACGATGTGCGCCGCGTCGCCGCCGCGCTCGACCTGCCCGTCGCCCGGCTCGAGCTGGACGGCGCCGAGCGCGCATCCCGCGGACTGGAGGCCGCGCCCCTGGTAGGGTTCGTCTCCGCCGGCTCCCGCGCCCACTTCTTCGCCGACGGCCAGGGGCCCTTCGATGAGGTTCCCGCCCCGGAAGGCTCGACCGGGCGCACCGTGGCGGTCGAGATCCGCGGCGACAGCCTGGGTCCGTTCTTCAATGAATGGCTGGTCTATTACGACGACGTCCGCGCCCCGGTGACGCCCGACCTGATCGGCCGCCTGTGCGTCGTTGGGGTGGCCGACGGCCGGGTGCTGATCAAGAAGATCAAGACCAGCCAGACCCCGGGTCTCTATCACCTGCTTTCCCAGACCGAGGAGCCGATCCTGGACGTCGAGGTGCTCTGGGCCGCCCGGGTCCGCTCGATGACGCCACGGTAGGACACCCGGTCCCATGCACGACACCCACGACCCGGCGGTTTCCGGCCAGATCGAACTCAGCGTTCACGACCTGGGGCAGCTGTGGCAATCGCTCGACCCGCTCCCGTTCCGCGAGCGCGACCTGGATCAGGCGGTGGAGGAGTATCTGGTGGCGTCGGCGGCGGACATTGCGAAGTCGACGGCGATCGAGATCATCGTCCGGCTCCCGAAAGCCGAAGCCGCCCGCACCGAAGCCGGACACGTCGGCGACGCGATCCATAACTACTTCGTCTATCGCGCCGGCGTCATTGACCGCGAACTGCGCGAGCTTTTCCGCACCGGGCGCCTGTCGCTGGTTGTCGGCCTGGCTGTGTTGGCCGCCTGCATCGTGGCCGCACAGATCGCCGTGAGCCTGGTGGGAGGGCAGCTGGGGCGGTTCCTGGAGGAAGGCCTCATCATCCTGGGCTGGGTGGCCAACTGGCACCCGATCCAGATCTTCCTCTACGGCTGGCAACCCTTGACCCGGCGCCGGCACATCTACCGGCGCCTGGCCGGGGCGCATGTCCAGCTGACGCCGACATAGACTGCGGCAGGATAGCGGGTCTGTTCCCGGGTCAGCCGATCAGGGCGGCCACGGCAAGCCCCGCGCCGGCGGCGATCAGCGCGGCGCTGGTCAGGGCGGGCCAGGACGCGAAGGTCATGGCGCGACCGGAGGCGGGCGCCGGCGCGCCCATGCGCACAAAGCTCTTCTCGGTGGCCGAGAGATAGGCCTCGCCGGTGTCCAGAATGCGAGTGGTCATGGACTTCAACGCTCCTTGAGCCGATCCCGATCCGGGGTCTGGTGCGCCGGTGGGACGCACATCTCGCGGGTGAAACGCCACAGGTCCCCGACCTGTTCCGCCGCCGGGGCCGGTATGACCGCGCTCGCCGCGGTTCTCAGGCGAAACGCGCTGGCCTGCAGCCGCGCCGCCGTGGCCGAGGCGGCCTCGGCCCGGCCGAGCGCCGAGCCGTCGGCGCGGTCGATCGCGGCGCGGGCCTCGTCCAGCGCGGTTTGCAGGGCGTCCGCGTCGGCCTCGGTCTGCGCCAGAGCAAGGGCCAGGCGGCCGGCCGGCGTGTCCCGCCAGCGCCGGCGACGGTCGGCGATGGCGGCCGCGCGGTCGAGCAGCGCGCCAGGCGTGGCCGGGGTGAAGCCCGCCGGCGGACCGGACCAGCACCAGCCGCCGGCGCCCCGGCGGCGGTAGTCCCGGGCCCAGG
>JANNVY010000136.1:0-2966 GCA_031408375.1 Pseudomonadota bacterium
CAATGTCTTCGCCGACCCGCATGCCGCCCAGGTGGTCTTCACTTCGGGCTGCCCGATCACGGTGCTGGGGCTGGACGCCACCCACCAGGTGCGCGCCACGCCCGACCGCATCGCCGCCATCGAGGCGCTCGGCACCGAGGCGGCCAGGGTCGCGGGACGTCTCCTCCGCTTCGCCTCCCGGGTCTCGGCGGAACACATGGAGGGCGAGGACTCGCCGCTGCATGACCCGTGCACCATCGCCTTCCTCCTGCGGCCCGAGCTGTTCACCACCCGGCCCTGCGCCGTGCTGGTGGAGACCGGGTCGGCGCTGACCATCGGCCATACGGCGGTCGAGTTCCGCGTGGATCCCAGGACCGCCGCCGTCCACTGGGTGACTCGCGTCGACGCCGATGGCGTGTTCGATCTCCTGACCGAACGCCTCGCTCAGAAAGCGTCATCGTGACAGCCGTGCGGATCACGGTCGTGGGCTCGGTGAACCTCGACTTCGTGGCGACCGCGGAGACCCTGCCGGCGCCCGGCGAGACCGTCACCGGCGCGACCCTGGCGCGCCACCCCGGCGGCAAGGGCGCCAATCAGGCGCTGGCGGCGCGCCGACTCGGCGCTGAGGTCAGGCTGGTCAGCCGCGTCGGCGCCGACGCCATGGCGGACGAGGCGCTGGCCCTGCTGCGCCTGGAAGGCGTGGACCTGTCCGATTGCGCGGCGATCACCGGCGCCTCCACCGGCGTCGCGCTGATCGCGGTGGCGGACGGCGGCGAGAACCAGATCGTGGTCGCGCCGGGCGCCAACGCGGCCTTTGAACCCGGCCACCTCGATGACTTTGGCGACGACGCCCTGATCTGCCAGCTGGAGTTGCCGATCGAGACCGTGGCGGCGGCCGTCGCCCGGGCCAGGGGCTTCGTCTGCGTCAACGTCGCGCCGGCCGCACCCCTGCCTGAAGCAGTCCTTGCGCGGGCCAACCTGATCGTCGCCAATGAGACCGAGGCGGCCTTCTATGGCGACCAGCTGCACCAGGGCGACGCCCTGGTCGCCATCACGCTCGGGGCGAAGGGCGCGCGCCTCTTCCGGGGCGGGGCCGTGATCGCCGAGGCGACGCCGCCCGGCATCGTCGCCGTCGACGCGACCGGCGCTGGCGACGCCTTTGTCGCGGCCCTGACGGTCGCCCTGCTGGAGGGACAGTCGCCCCCTGCGGCCCTGACCTTCGCCTGCACGGCCGGGGCGCTGGCGGCCACGCGTGCAGGCGCCCAGCCTTCCCTGCCCCGCCGCGCGGAAGTCGAGGCCGCACTCCAGCCTCTCGCCTGATCCGCATCCGGGGACTATCAATCCCCGATGACCGATCGCGTCCCAGAGCTCAGCCTCACCGCCTTCACCCAGGGCGACGCCGCCGCCCGCGACGCCTTTTCGCATGACTTGATGCGCGGGCTTCAGCGCTTCGGCTTTGTGATCCTGAAGGACCACAATGTGCCCGAGGCGCTGCTGGAGGGCGCCTATGGCCTGGCCGAGACCCTGTTCGCCCTGCCCGAGGAGACCAAGCGGCGCTGGGCCGGCGGGATGCGGGGGTACACGCCGTTCGGAACCGAGCACGCCAAGGATTCAAGGCTGCCCGACCTGAAGGAGTTCTGGCAGATCGGCCACGAGGCGGTGCCCGCGACGGCGGACCCGGAGATCTTCCCGCCTAACATCTGGCCGGACGGTATTTCGGGTTTCCGCGAGACCTTCCAGGCCCTCTTTTCCGGCCTGAACGACACCGGGCGGCTGTTGCTGCAGGCGCTGGCGCCGCGGCTGGACCTGCCGCGGCACTGGTTCGACGACAAGGTCGAGCACGGAACTTCGCTGCTGCGGGTGCTGCACTATCCGCCGGTCGCCGACGACACGCCGGTCGGCGCGGTGCGTTCGGCCGCGCACGAGGACATCAACTTCATCACCATCCTGGTGGCGGCGAAAGGGGCGGGGCTGCAGTTGCTCGACCGCGACGGAACCTGGCTGCCGGTGGAGACCGACCCGCGCAACCTGATCGTGGATTCTGGCGACATGCTGCAGCGACTGACCAATGGAATGATCCCCTCGACGACCCATCGCGTGGTCAACCCGGAGGGGCCCAACGTAAGCCGCTACTCGATGCCTTTCTTCATGCACCCGACGCTGGAGACCTCGCTCGACGCCCTGCCGTCATGCCTGGGCGACGGGGCGAAATGGCCGGCGACGACGGCCGGCGCCTTCCTCGACGAGCGCCTGCGCGCGATCGGTCTCAAACGTTGAGCTGAGCCCTGAATAGAGCCGGGGGCCGGACCGCTTCCGCGATCCGACCCCCTTGTCGGCCCCTGCCTCGGAAAGCCGATTGGGCTAGAACTTCCTGCCCAGACGGATGCCGAAGGTCCGCGGACGGCTCGGCACGATGTAGGTCTGGAACCCGCACACCGCCTCGGCGCACTGGGCGAAGCGGTAGACGTTGCCACGCTCGTCGAAGGCGTTGTTCAGGAACAGCGTCAGATCCCAGTCGTCCCGGCTTGCGCCCATGGTGAAGTCGACGGTGGCGTAGTCCGGCTGGCGGCCGATGATGGCCCGCTCGGCCAGGCGCAGGTCGGTCCAGGTCTCGCCGACATAGACCACGGCGCCCTGGACGTGGGCCTCGTACTCGCCGACCGGGAACTCGTAGCGGGCGATAAGATTGGCCTTCACCTTGGGTGTGGTCGGCAGCTCGGTGCCTTCGGGCGCGAGCGGCGCGGCGCAGTTGGTCTCGGGCTCACCGCTGGGGCTCAGGAAGCCGCAATAGTTGTCCGCAAGCTCGGCCTGGGTCAGGGCGATGCCGCCGGTCAGAGTCAAGCCTGCGGTGGGCCGCCAAACGATGTCGCTTTCCAGGCCGAGTATTTGGGCCTGGGCGGCGTTCTTGATTTCCGTCAGGCCCTGGGAGCCGAGGATGGAGAACTGGAAGTTCTCCCAGCGCTCGGCATAGATGGCCCCGTTCCAGC
>JANNVY010000137.1:0-1962 GCA_031408375.1 Pseudomonadota bacterium
CCCCCAAGTGCGCATTCGCCCGCCGAGAACGCTGAGGGCACAACCTTGGCTGTTGCAGGCTAGAATCGAGTCCAAAGCAAGCGATAACCCCACAGCGTGAGCGTTTACTGGGAAATACACTCCCTGCGAGTGCGCGAAGGGACTTCGGCGCCAACCAGGCCGCGCGCTGCATGAAGGCGGGTCGTCTACCCTTCGCTTGGCACTGCCCGCGCCGCCATCGCCCTTCGGGGGCGGTCTGCGCCCTCGGTCCCACCCCCACGCCGCAAGCCACCAAGTTGGCAAGCCCTGCCCAACCCTCTAAGGCCGTGGCACCATGTCCCGCAGACCCAGCCCCCGGCCTGAACCCGCCTCCAAGCCCGATCCCACGCAGGCGGCCAAGGGCCCGCTGCTGCTGCTGTCGCCTGAGTTCTCCGCCTGGCTGGCGGGGCAGGGCGTCAGCCTGGCCCTGACCACCTACCAGGCCGGGCGACTGGTCATGATCGGTCGCCGTCCCGACGGCGCAGTGCGCGCCCACGAGCGGATGATCGAGCAGTGCCAGGGATTGTGGACCAACGGCCAGAGCCTGTGGACCAGCGGCATGCACGCCCTGTGGCGGTTCGAAAACGACATGCCCGCCGGCGTGGTGACATCCGCGGGGGTCGACAGGCGCTTCGTTCCACGCGAGGGGCGGGTCACCGGGCGCATCGACTGTCACGACATCGGCCTGGGCGAGGACGGCCCGATCTTCGTCAACACCCTGTTCAACGGCCTGTGCACGATCAGCCAGACCGGCAGCTTCCGTCCCCTCTGGAAGCCGCCCTTCATCTCGGCCTGGACGCCCGAGGACCGCTGTCACCTGAACGGCCTGGCCATGGACGGGACGCGGCCGGCCTATGTCACCGCCGTCAGCCGCAGCGACACCCTGGACGGCTGGCGCGAGCGGCGGGTCGACGGCGGGGTGATCGTGGATGTAGCCAGCGGCGAGATCGTCTGCGGCGGCCTGTCCATGCCCCACTCGCCGCGCCTCTACGACGGCCGGCTCTGGGTGCTGAACTCAGGCATGGGCCAGTTCGGCCAGGTCGATCCCGCCACCGGCGCCTTCACCCCGGTCGCCTTCTGCCCCGGCTATGCGCGCGGCCTGGCCTTCATCGGCCGCTATGCGGTGATCGGCCTGTCGCGCCCCCGCAGCAACCAGACCTTCGAGGGCCTGCCGCTGGACGCGGAACTGGCCGCCCGTGACGCAACCCCCCGCTGCGGCCTGATCATCGTCAACATCGATACCGGGGTGACCGAGGAGTGGCTTCGCTTCGCCCACACGCTCGACGAGCTCTACGACGTCGCCGTCATGCCCGGCGTGACCCAGGCCGAAATGATCGGCTTCCAGGGCGACGCCATCAAGACGGCCATCACGCCGGAGCCGGCGGCGACCTGATCGGACCATCATCCGCACAGGGGGAGCAACCTCGCGCAGGCGATGGAATTCGCTGCTAGTCGCCCGGCGCCGGTCATCGATCCGTCAGCGCGACCCCCTTGTCCTCAGCGGCGCGAAGGCTAGGGTCGGCTCGCAATTCGTCCGTAGGGGTCTCCCATGCTGAACCGTCGTCACCTGCTGGCCATGAGCGCCGGCGCCGCCGCCCTGTCGTCGCCCGCCCTGGCCTGGGCCCAGGCCGGCCCGCCTTCGATGGCGTCGATGCTCCAGCCGAACCCGGCTCTGACCGGCGAGGATGCGAAGCTGGACCGGCTGCTGATGGGCAACTTCGTCGAGAACCTCGACCAAAACCCGGAAGGCGCCACCAGCCTGGGCATCGACGTCGGCCCCCGCGCCGCCCAGCGCTCGCAGCTAAATGACCGCTCCAAGGAGTTCATCGCCGCCCGCCGCGCCGAGGCGCCAGGCAAGCTCGCGGCGGTCAAGGCGATCGACCGCGACGCCCTGTCGGCGGGCTCGAAGGTCACCTATGACGTGGCCCTTTTCCAGAATGAACG
>JANNVY010000138.1:0-4119 GCA_031408375.1 Pseudomonadota bacterium
CCAGCGGCGGCTTCTCCGGCGGCGGCGGATCGTTCGGCGGCGGCGGCTCTTCGGGAGGATGGTGAGATGACGACACTCAGCCCCGAGGACCACAAGCGCATCAACGCGGCCATCGCCAGGGCCGAGACCGCGACCTCCGGTGAGATCTACTGCATCCTGACGCGGCAGGTTTCGGAGTACCGCGAGACGCCTTTCGCGTGGGCGGCGGCGGCGGCCCTGATCATCCCGGCCGTCCTGGTCCCGCTTGGGTTCAGCGCCGCCTGGTTCGACTGGGTCCCCGGCTTCGGCGGCTGGACCAGCGGGCATTCGGCGTCGGCGGAGGCGACCCTGACGACGACCCTGTTCGCCTATGCCGTGACCCAGGCCGTGGTCTTCTTCATTTCGGCCCTGATCGTTTCGGCCCCACCGATCCGCCGGGCGCTGACACCGCGCTCGGTCAAGCGGGCGCGGGCCCACAGGACGGCCATGGAGCAGTTCCTGGCCAAGGGCCTGCACCTGACGACCGGCCGCACCGGGGTGCTGATCTTCGCCTCCCTCAACGACCGGGTGGCCGAGGTCATCGCCGACGAAAGCATCTATGCCAAGGTGAAGCCCGAGGTGTGGGAACAGGCCATCCAGCGCCTGACCGAGGGCCTGGGCCGCGACGCCCCGGCGGAGGGGTTTGTCGGCGCCATCGAACTGTGCGGCGCGGTGCTGGCCCAGCACTTCCCGCCCGGGGCGGTCAATCCGAACGAAATCAGGGACGGGCTGGTCGAAATCTGAGCCGAAGCGTTTAAGCTCCCGCCAATGCCCCGGATCATGACCTACAACGTCCACCGCTGCGTAGGCGTCGACCGCAAGCTCGACGTCGACCGCATCGCGGCCGTCATCGCCGAGTACAAGCCGGACGTGGTCGCGTTGCAGGAGCTGGACGTCGGCCGCGCGCGGACCGGCGGCGTGGACCAGGCCCACGCCATCGCCGAACAGCTGCAGATGACCTTCCACTTCAACGCCGCCATGCGGGTGGAGAAGGAACAATACGGCGACGCCATCCTGACCTGGCGGCCGGAGCGACTGGTCAAGGCCGGGGCGCTGCCCACGATCAAGGGGGTGCCGGGCCTGGAGCCGCGCGGCGCCCTGTGGCTGGCGGTCGATTTCGACGGGGTCGAGGTCAATATCCTGACCACCCACCTGGGGCTGGTGCCGCGCGAACAGCGGCTGCAGGCCGCGGCCCTGACCGGCAAGGACTGGCTGGGCGACCCGCGATGCGCCGACCCGACCATCCTGGTCGGCGACTTCAACGCCACAGCCCTGACCCGACCCTACCAGCAGTTCCTGACCGCGCTCTCCGACGGCCAGCGGGCCGAGGGGATCGAGCGCGCCATGCCAACCTTCCCCTCGAGCTTCCCGGTCCTGCGCATCGACCATGTCTTCGTCAGCCCGCGCATCCGGGTGACCAAGGTGCAGACACCGCTTTTCCCCTTGGCGCGCACGGCATCGGATCACCTGCCGCTGGTGGTGGATTTTGAGATCAGGGCGGCGGCTCAGGTCGAGGCGGCGCCTGCCGCCGCGTGAGCCCGCCTGACCGTCTCCTTCAGCACCCGCGACAGCCGCCCGCGCCGCCACGGCCGCCAGGCGTCCGCGGGCGAGGCCGGGTCGCCCAGCTGCCACTCGGCGATCCACTTCGACAGGGCTGAAGCCCGCTCAAGGCCCAGGGGCGCCATGCGCCCCTCGGTCAGGCCCTCGATGGTCTTGCCGAGCGAGGCGGTGACAGCGAATGCCGCCTCGAACTGCCCCTGGTCGATGCCCAGGAAATGCGACACCAGCCGCGCCCGGAAGCCGCGGATGAAGTCCGCAGCCGGCGCATCCTCGGCGGTCTCGATGGCCAGGTCGCACTCGGTGTCGAAGCCGCAGGAACGATTGTTGAGATTGGCCGACCCCACCCTGAGCAGGCCGTCGTCGATGATGCTCACCTTGGAGTGGACGATGATGGTCCCCCCCCTGGCGGTGCGCGGCGTCCAGGCGCTGAACCGGCCATGGACGTCGGCCTCGCGAAGCCGCTCCAGCAGGGCCGTGCGCGCGCCGTCCATGGCTGCCTTGTCGAACCAGCTGGGGCTCTCGGCGGTCGAGACCATCACTACCTCCGGCCCGTCGGGCTGCTCCAGGCGATCGGCCAGGGCGGCGGCGATCAGGGGCGAGGTGAAATACTGGTTCTCCAAATATATCAGCCGACTGGCGCGCGCGATGGCCTCAATGAGCAAGGCCTCGTTCACGCGCACCCCGCCGGCGCCGCGCCAGGCGGGCTCGGTGCGGGCGATGCCCACCGTCACGTCGTCCAGGTCGGGCTCGACCGACCGAGGCCAGGGGTCGTGGCGGGCGCGCACCGGCTGCAGGGTCTCGCCGATGGCGATCCGCCAGCGCTCGCGCGCCAGGTCGCCGAGCGCCCGGGCGGCGTCGCCGTCGACCATCATCATCACCTCATGGCGGGGCGGATACGGCAGGCCGTATGGCGTGAAACGCCGGGCGTCGTCATCGATGTGGTCGCGAGAGTCCCAGCGGTCGACCGAGATGTCGCCCCCGCCGCTGAAGGCCACCGCGTCGTCGATGACGATGACCTTTTGGTGGTGGCACCCGCCCAAGGGCCGCGCCCGGTCCAGTCGGAAGTTCACCGACTTGGTGCGGAACCAGGCCTGGGCGCGCTGGGGGAAAAAGCCCTGCGAGAAAGCGATGGGCAGCGGGGAGCGCCAGATCAGCAGGCGGATGTCCAACTCGGGCCGCTCTCGCACCAGCCGGCGCAGGATGTGGCCGACCTCCGCTGCCGGGCCGGCCTCGCCGAGGTCCAATCGGGTGCGGGGATCGAACTGCCAGCCCAGCAGCAGCACCGACTCGCGCGCATTCTCCAGCGCCTCGCGCAGGGCAGCGAAATAGGCGGCGTTCTCCATGAGCAGCGCCACGCGCCCGGCCCGCTCGGTCCGCCAGCATGTGCTTCCGGGCTGCAGCAGCACGGTTTGATCCCCCAAGGGCGGCCGATCCAGGATCCCGGACCACCACCGAACGCCTTGCCGCGTCCGAAGTTCGCGCCCTTCGATAAGCCCGGCCCTGGTGTGCATATCTAGCATGGCCTCAACGCTCCGCTGCGTCGGAAACAGGCGTGTGACAGAGCCCTCGCCACGGCGATGTTTGCGTAAAGTTCATGATCCGGGTGGTTGCGGGCGAACGCTGGTTGGCAGATAAGCCTTCCAGGCGCTCCAGCGGGGGACCGGCCGTGCATGCCCTGATCGACCTGATCGCAACCTTGATCGCTGCACTCGCTGCGGCGGCATTCGCGCAATTCGGGATCGAGCTGCAGCCTTCGGACAAGCAGCCCGAGGACCGCGAGGTCCGCCGCACCGACGAGCGCGCTCCAGCCTCGAAAACAGACGCCGTTTTCGTCAGGACCCGCCAAGACTGTTGAGAAGTCTGTGGGCGACGACGCTTGATTCGTTAACTGTGCCTTAATCTGCTTTGCGCCGCGATTGCACTCCGTTAGGGTCTCCCAACGCGCGAATTCAAACGCAGAAAGCGATGCTCGCGCGCGATTCAACAAGAGCCGCGCATGAGAGTCAAAACCAGATCCCCTCTGAACCTGTCCGCCCCGGCTGACCCGGCCGGCGAGGACAAGAGCCCGGAATCGCAGGCGCAATCCGCCGCGCCCGCCGCCAACGAACCGGCGGACAAGCCGCTGGTGCGGGCGCGGGCCCGCATGAGCCCCGCAGCGGTCACGTACCGCACCACCCGCCGCCCACCCGAGGCGACCGCACCCGAAGCCCAGACCGCGCAAACCAAGAAACCTGAGCCCCGGTCCGCTGAGCCCACCGCACCGCAGCGTGTCGCCAAGGCTCCGGCGGAACCGGCGCGTACGCCGGCGAGCCTCCACCCATCAGGCCACCCGACCCACCTGACGACGGTTGCCCATCGCCCTGGTACGCCGGGGTGCTGCTGCCGAATAGCCCGCCAATGACACCCAGAAGCCCAGCGCCGCGCGATGCAACGCCAGCCTGCGGAGCGTTCTGGTACTTCGGCGTGATGTCGTTGCCCAACATCGCGTCTCCCTAGCCCACCAGCTTGGCGACGAGACTCCCCAGCGTGCGGAGCTGCTCG
>JANNVY010000139.1:0-1712 GCA_031408375.1 Pseudomonadota bacterium
CCAGTCGCGCGATCACCCGGCGTTCCCCGGCGCGGAATTCGGGCTCGCCCAGCTCGGCGAAGATGTCGGTGACGCTGCGCCCTGCGGCCTCCTCGATCTCGGCATCGGCGTCGCGGAAGGGCAGGCCCAGCGCCGCCGCCAGCCGCCGCCCCACCGTGGTCTTGCCCGACCCCATCAGCCCCACCAGCGCGACAGAGCGCGCGCCCAGCGACTCGGCTAGGGTGTTATGGGAAACAGGTGTGGCGGGGGACGGGTCCATCGGAACGTTTGCCTTTACACGAACAGGCCCCGCGCTCGCCAGCGTTTCGGCCAGGCTGGATTTCAGATGACCCTGCCCCACCAGGCCGAAGCCTTCCTTGAGATGATGGCCGTCGAACGCGACGCCTCGCCCAACACCCTGTCCGCCTATGGCCGGGACCTTGAGGACGCCGAGGTGGGTCTGACCGGACAGGGCGGGCTGAACGGCGCTTCGGCCGAAGCCGTGGAGGCCTATTTCGCCAACCTGGCGGTGCGCGGCCTGTCGGCGGCGACGGCGTCCCGGCGGCGCTCGGCCGTGCGCCAGTTCTACCGCTTCTGCCTGGCAGAGGGCTGGAGAACCGACGATCCCTCCCGCCGGGTCGAGGCGCCCAAGCGCGGCCGCTCCCTGCCGAAAGTCCTTAGTCGGCAAGAGGTCGACCGCCTGATCGACGCCGCCACGGCGCGCGACGGGGCGGCGGGCCTGCGCCTGGGCTGCATGGTCGAGCTGCTCTACGCCTCGGGCCTGCGGGTCTCCGAACTGGTGGGCTTGAAGCTCGACGCCCTGGCCCGCGATCCCGCCTATCTCATCGTCAAGGGCAAGGGCGGCAAGGAGCGGTTGGCGCCGTTGAACGACACCGCGCGGACCGCCGTGAAGGCCTATCTGGCGGTCCGCCCGAAATTCCTCCCGAAAGGCGACGCCGCCAATCCGTGGCTCTTCCCCTCTTCCGGAGCCGGAGGCGTGCTGACTCGGCGCCGCTTCGGCCAGATGCTGGACGAGGCCGCCATCGCCGCCGGAATCGATCCCGCCCGCGTGAGCCCCCACGTCCTTCGCCACGCCTTCGCCACCCATCTGCTGGAAGGCGGCGCCGACCTGCGCGTCGTCCAGACCCTGCTGGGCCACGCCGACATCTCCACCACCCAGATCTACACCCACGTCATGGGCGACCGCCTGCGCGAAGTGGTCGAGACCAGCCACCCGCTGGCGAAGGATGACAACCTGTGATCCCATTATCCACGACTGTGGAAGCCGAAATGGCCGACCTGATTTCGGAGTACAAGCTCACGCTCGTCGCTGTTTCGGGGAGCGAGGTTGTCCTGAAGACTCGGACCTTTCTGATCTGGTTGGTCGAGGGGCGCGAAGGTGTGGACGCCATCTATGTCGACACGGCTGGCGCGGATCCTGCGGGCTATGCCTTCACGGATTTCCTAATGGGCCGCCGCTGGTTGCAAATCCGATCAGATGAGGTCGTTCCTGAGCCTCAGTCGCACGACGAAAGAGTTCGCGGCGAAGTATGGGGCCTCGCACGAATGCTCCGGGCGGGTGGCAGAGACATTCTTGCCGGTGAGCGAGGCTGGCTCGGAGAATATCGTGAAGGCCGGACACCGTTTCCGATTGATGTCACGAATGGCGTCCCTCGACGCCTCTGAAATCTCCGATCGGGCTACCCCGACCGCCCCACCAGCTTGTCCAGCGC
>JANNVY010000140.1:0-1514 GCA_031408375.1 Pseudomonadota bacterium
GTCGACCGCGACAGGCTGGCGGCTCAAGTGCTGTAATCCCTGTTCTCGCACTTCGACGGCACCATCTTCGGGCTTGAGCTGAGGGGCCGCCATTTGTTTTCCGTGCATCTCCACCGCGAAGCCTCGCCTGGCCCGACCGACAGCCTCTATCTGTTCGAACGCTTCGCCGGGATGATGGAAAAGGCGAGGTAGGCGTGGAGCCGGCCGGCGTCGTCATCCTGACGGACTCAGCGGCGTTCGAACGGATCGGCGTCGAGGAAATCGTCGCTCTGACCAAGGCCGCCACCGACAGCACCTTCCACCGCGACGACCTGACGCCCGCACAGCTGGGGCGTAACCGGGACATTGTCGCGATCAGCGGCGAGACGGCGCGCGCCGCCGCGGCCAACGACCACCAGAACTTCGCCGCCGCCCTCGTCGATGGCTCGCTCGCCGGCTTCGTGGTGTCGACCCGCCACGGACCGGGCGACCACGAACTGGACTGGCTGATGGTGCGTCCCGAACACCACGGCGGCGACGTCGCGCCGGCCCTGATGGCGCACGGCATGGACTGGCTGGGGCCGGACAAGCCCATGTGGCTGACGGTGATCCGGTTCAATGAACGCGCCATCCGCTTCTATCGGCGCTACGGCTTCGAGATCGAGCCTGGCCCCGGGCTGCCCAGCCCGCACACGAACTGGATCATGCGCCGCGCGCCCGCCTCCGGGGCCAGTTCATGAAACTCATTTCATTGTTCCGATCGGCCCGATCCGTGGTCTGAGGCCGCCAACCGAGGGAGCCTTGCCATGAAACCGTTCGCCGCCATTGCGCTCGCAGCCGCGCTGCTGACCGTCACCACAGCGCAGGCCGCACCGGCCGAGCCGGTCGAAGTCATGATCGTGGGCGTCTTCCACATGTCCAATCCGGGCCAGGACATCGCCAACATGGAGTCTCCGGACCCCACAACGCCCCGGCGTCAGGCCGAGATCGCCCGGGTCATCGAAGGCCTGAACCGCTTCCACCCCACCGCCATCGCCACCGAGTGGGATGCCGCCACCGTCGCCGAACGCTATCCGAAATACCTGGCGGGGACCCTGCCGGTGTCGAAGAACGAGGTGGTCCAGTTGGGCTTCCGCCTGGGCCAGGTCTCCGGCGCCCGAACGGTCTACGGCGCCGACATGGACGGCGACTTCCCGTTCGAGGCGGTCGCCGCCTACGCACAGAGCCACGGCATGGGCGCCTGGCTGGAGGGCGCCATGGCCACCGTTCAGGCCGAGGCGAGGGCCGCCGGCGAGCGTCTCGGTCGCGGTACGATCGGCGCCGAGCTCCGCTATATGAACGAACCGGCGCGGCTGGCGCTCAGCAACAGCTTCTACGCCAGCGCCCTGCAGGTGGGCGGCGGGGCCGAGCAGCCGGGCGCCGAGATGGTCGCCGCCTGGAGCGCCCGCAACTATCGGATCTGCGCGCGGATCATCCAGGAATCGAAGCCCGGCGACCGCGTCGTCGTCTTCTTCGGCGCCGGCCACGCCTATCTG